>JAXDHW010000243.1:0-4610 GCA_034664365.1 Thermoleophilaceae bacterium | reverse complement strand
CCGCCGCCGGCGGAATGCGCGGGATCGACATCGGCGAGCCGCACCTCCACTGGCTCAAGAACGTCACCGACCCGGTGGCCGCGCGCAGCCTCGCCGTGAGCGAGCGGATCGGACGCTTCGCCGCCGGCGTCGCCGCGCTCGAGCGGCTCTTCGCGCCGACGGCGGGGAGCACGGCATGACCGCCGCCACGCCGGCCCTCCCGCCGGGACCGCGCCTGCCGCGCGCCGTCCAGACGCTCAGGTGGATCGCCCGCCCGATGCGCTTCATGACGGAGTGTCGCGAGCGCTACGGCGACGTCTTCACGGTGAAGATCGCGCAGGAGGGCATTTGGGTCCTGCTGTCGGACCCGGATCACGTCAAGCAGGTCTTCACCGGCGATCCCGGTGTGTTCCACGCGGGCGAGGCGAACGAGATCCTGCTGCCGCTCGTGGGCCACCACTCGGTCCTGCTGCTCGACGACGCGCGACACATGCGCCAGCGCAAGCTGCTCCTGCCGCCGTTCCACGGCAAGCGCATGGAGCGCTACGGCGAGCTGATGCGCGACGTCGCGCGGGCCGAGGTCGAGCGCTGGCCGCACGGCGAGGCGCTCCAGCTCCAGCCCAGGATGCAGGCACTCACGCTCGAGGTGATCATCCGTGCCGTGCTCGGTGTCGACGAGGACCGCGTCGAGCAGCACAGGGCGTCGCTCAAGGGGCTGCTCGAAGAGGTCATGGCGCCGCTGCCGGCGGCCCTGATCGTGCTCCTCGGCCCACGGCGGTTCTCGCGCCTGCCAATGGTCCGCCGCGCGCTCGCCCCGTCGAACGCCCTCCTGCACGACGAGATCGCGCGCCGGCGTGAGGAGCCTGACCTCGCCGAGCGCCAGGACATCCTCTCCCTGCTCGTGCAGGCGCGCCACGAGGACGGCAGCCCGATGGGCGACGACGAGCTGCGCGACGAGCTGGTGACGCTGCTCGTGGCCGGCCACGAGACCACGGCCACCGCCCTGTCGTGGGCGATCGAGCGGCTGGTCCGCCATCCCGAGAAGCTCGCGCGCCTGCGCGAAGAGGTGCTCGCCGGCGAGGACGCCTACCTCGACGCCGTGATCAAGGAGACGCTCCGCCTGCGGCCGGTCCTGCCGCTCGTGGTGCGCATGCTCACGGAGCCGGTGGAGATCGGCGGGCATCTGCTGCCGGCGGGCGTCCGGGTGGCGCCGTGCATCTACCTCGTCCACCGCAACGAGGACGTCTATCCCGACCCGCACGCGTTCCGGCCCGAACGCTTCCTCGAGCAGCCCGCGGGCACGTACACGTGGATCCCCTTCGGTGGCGGAGTGCGCCGCTGCCTCGGCGCGAGCTTCGCGCAGTTCGAGATGAAGCAGGTGCTGAGCGCGATGGTCGGCGGCCTCGACCTCAAGCCCTCGCAGCCGGAGAGCGAGCGCGTGCGGCGGCGGCAGATCACGCTGGCGCCGAGCCGCGGCGGCGAGGTGGTGGTCGCCTAGATGGGGAAGAAGCGCCTCACCCGGCAGGAGCAGCAGGCGCGCACGCGCAGCAAGCTGATGAGCGCCGCCTCGAAGGTGTTCACGTGCAAGGGGATGCAGCACGCGTCGATCGACGAGGTCGCTGAGGAGGCTGGCTACACGAAGGGCGCGTTCTACGCGAACTTCAAGAGCAAGGAGGAGCTCTACCTGGCGATGCTGGACGAGAACTTCGAGGATCGGATCCGCGAGGTGGAGCAGGCGTTCGCGAGCGACGAGGAGGCCCCGGAGCAGGCGCGCCACGCGGCGGCGGACTACGCCCGGGCCATGCGGGCCGACCCGAACCACCTGCGCCTGTTCTTCGAGTTCGCGAACCAGGCGCTCCGCAGCGATTCGTTCCGCGAGGAGCTGATCACGCGCTTCGCCACGCTGCGCACGCGGCTTGCCGAGGTCTACGCCCAGCGCTTCGAGGCCTACGGCGTGGAGCCGCCGATCCCGGTCGACCGCATGGTGCGGATGGTGATCGCCATGACCGACGGCTGGGCGCTCTGGAAGATGCTCGAGCCTGGCGACGTCGACGACGAGATGTACGAGTCGCTGATCGAGGTCTTCACGGTCGGCATCGGGGCGATGGCCGGACTGCTCGACCAGGAGAGGGCGGAGGCCTGATCCGTTAGTTTCCCCTCGATGGCGCGTCCCGTCTCGGTGGCGATCGTGGGTGCCGGCTTCGGCGGAATCGCGGCCGCGGTCGAGCTGAAGAAGCAGGGCGTCGAGGACCTCGTGATCCTCGAGCGCGGCGACAGCGTCGGCGGCGTCTGGCGGGCCAACACCTATCCCGGGCTCGCCTGCGACGTTCCCTCGCACCTCTACTCGTTCTCGTTCGCGCCCAATCCGCGCTGGACGCGCCGCTTCTCCCCGCGCGAGGACATCCAGCGCTACGCGGAGGACGTCGCGAAGCGGTTCGACGTGATGCGGCACGTGCGCTTCGGCGAGAACGTGGAGAGCGCGACCTTCGACGAGGAGCGCGGGCGCTGGACGGTCGAGGTCGAGGGCGGCGAGACGTACGAGGCGGAGATCCTGTTGACCGCCTGCGGCCAGCTCCAGCGCGCTGCGATCCCGGAGCTCGAGGGGCTCGACCGCTTCGAGGGGCCGATGTTCCACTCCGCCCACTGGGACCACTCTCAGGACCTCACGGGCAAGCGCGTCGCCGTCATCGGCACGGGTGCGAGTGCGATCCAGTTCGTGCCCGCGCTCGCGCCGGACGTGAGCCGGCTCACCGTCTTCCAGCGCTCGGCGCCGTGGGTCCTGTTCAAGGGCGACGTCGAATACTCGGAGCGCAAGAAGCGCTTCTACGAGCGGTTTCCGTTCGTGCAGCGGGCGCTCCGGCATCTGTGGTGGCGGTGGATGGAGTCGCTCGTCCCGCTGTTCACGAACCGCCCGGCGTGGGCCGCGCGGATCGTCGGCCCGATCTACCGGCGCGTCGCGTGGCTCCAGCGCTTCATCCAGCTGCGTGGCGACCCGCGCCTGATGAAGGCCACGAAGCCGAGCTATGAGATGGGCTGCAAGCGCGTGCTCACCACCTTCGACTGGTATCCGACGCTGCGGCGCGAGAACGTCGACCTCGTGACCGAGCGCGTGCGTGAGGTGACCGCCGACGCCGTCGTCGCGCAGGACGGCCGCGAGTACCCCGCCGACGCGATCGTGTTCGGCACCGGCTTCACGGCGACCGAGTTCCTCGCGCCGATGGAGATCACGGGCCGCGGCGGCCGGCGCCTGCTCGAGGACGCGTGGGCGCGCGGGGCGGAGGCCTACCTCGGAATATCGGTCCCGGAGTTCCCCAACCTGTTCCTGCTCTACGGGCCCAACACGAACCACGGTGTCGGCTCCGCGATCGAGCTGCTGGAGGGGCAGGCACGCTACGCGGCCGATGCGGTGCGCCTGCTCTCGACGGGCGCCGCGCAGCGATTGGAGGTCAAGCGCGAGGTGCACGACGCGTTCCAGGCGGAGCTGAAGGAGCGGCTCGACGCAACGGTGTGGACGCGCTGCTCGAGCTGGTACGTGACCGCCGACGGGCGGGTGACCAACAACTGGCCCGGCACCCAGCGCGAGTACCGGGAGCGGACGCGGCGGCTGGCGCTCGACGAGTACCTCACCGAGGCGCCCGAGCGCGAACCGGCGCCCGCCTGAGGGTCCGCATGGCGCGGCGATCGAAACGCGAGGTGAGCGGCGATCCGGACGCCGTGGAGTTCCTGGAGCTGATGGAGCGGCACATGCCGCGCCGCTTCATGTGGGTCATGCGGCATCTCCCGAGTGAGCCGCGCTGCCGGCTGTGCAAGGCGCCGTACGGCGGGGTGGGCGGCCGGATCATGCGGCGGTTCGGCTTCGGTCCGTCGCGCAAGAACCCGGCGCTGTGCAACACCTGCTTCGAGAAGGCGCCGATGGGCGGGGCGGAGCTCGAGATCGGTGTGCTGTTCGCGGACGTTCGCGGATTCACGTCCATGTCGGAGCAGATGGAATCCGACGCGGTTGCGAGCATGCTCAATCGCTTCTACGCGTCGGCGACCGAGGTGCTCACACGCACGGCGATCATCGACAAGCTCGTGGGCGACGAGGTGATGGCGCTCTACCTGCCCCAGCTGATGTCCGAGCACTGGGAGGACGAGATGCTGCGCGACGCGTCCGATCTCCTCGCCGCCGTCGGGACGCTGCCGCTCGGCGTCGGGCTCGACGTGGGCCGGGCGTACGTGGGCAACGTCGGCTCCGGCGAGGTCAAGGACTTCACCGCGCTCGGTGACGTGGTGAACACGGCCTCCCGCCTTCAGTCGGCGGCCGAGGGCGGGCAGATCGTGCTGTCGGAGCGGCTCTTCGGACGGCTCACCCACGGGCCGCCCGAGGCGCGCGCCACGAGCCTCACGCTCAAGGGCAAGAGCGAGGCCGAGCCCGCGCGCGTGATCTACGGCAGCCGGTAGGCCAGCCAGACCTCGCCGCGCGCGTGGCGCGTGCGGAGCAGCTCGTTCCCGTAGCCGGACCGCGGCAGGCCGAGGCGCCCGCCGCGGCGGAGGCAGGCGCGGTGCGCGCCGTCCCAGCTGAGAGCCCGCGCCGTGAGCCGCCAGTCCTCGCCGACCAGGCAGGCCCCGCGGTGCCGCGTGCCGCAGCG
>JAXDHW010000216.1:0-2874 GCA_034664365.1 Thermoleophilaceae bacterium | reverse complement strand
GTGGCGGCGGGCGGCGGGCTGGCGATCGCGATGTCGGAGCCGGAGTCGGGCTCCGACGTGGCGTCCCTGAAGACGGCGGCGGCGCGCGACAACGGCGACTGGGTGCTGAACGGGTCGAAGATGTGGTGCTCCTACGCCCACAAGGCGAGCCACATCCTCATCGTCTGCCGGACCGAGCGCGGCGAGTCGCCGCACGAGGGCATGTCGATGGTCTTCGTGCCGCGCGACGCCGACGGGCTCACGATCACGCCGATCGCGACGCTCGGGGGCAAGGAGACGAACGAGCTCTACCTCGAGGACTGCCGCGTGCCGGAGGAGGCCCTGCTCGGGACCGAGGGCAACGGCTGGCTCCAGCTCATGGCCGGGCTCAACAACGAGCGGGTGATCCTCGGGGCCTCGGCGCTCGGCCTCGCGCAGCGTGCGTTCGACGACGCGCTCGCGTACGCGAAGGAGCGCAGGCAGTTCGGCCGCCCGATCGGCGGGTTCCAGGCGATCCAGCACAAGTTCGCCGACCTGGCCACCGAGCTGGCGCAGGCGCGGCTCCTGGTGCGCTGGGTCGCGCGCATGACCGACGACGACCCGGGACGGATGCTGCCGCGGGAGGCGTCGATGGTGAAGCTGGCATGCACCGAGCTCGCCAAGCGCTGCGCGCTCGAGGGGATGCAGATCATGGGCGGCTACGGCTACGCCTCGGAGTACCCGATGGAGCGCTACCTGCGCGCCGCGGTGGTCACCACGATCTACGGCGGCACGTCGGAGATCCAGAAGAACATCATCGCGAAGACGCTCGGCCTGTAGGCGGGTGCGGGCGGGGCCCTGCGCCCTCGCCAAAACCCCCGTAACCGGTCTATCCTTCGCGCACTTGACTCGTCCATGCGTCTTGACCCATCGGGTCGGGATGCCGATCACCTGACCATGGCTCGCACTTTGGCTCTGCGCAGTTGGAGGGGGCTTGCAGTGGTCGCCCCGATAGGGGCCCTGCTGGCTCTCGCTCCCGGCACGACCGCCGGGCCGCTTCCGAGCGTCCAGTTGCCGGTGCACGTGCCCGACGTGCCCAATCCGCCGAGCCCGGTGCAGGACGTCACGGGTCGGGTCACCACGACGGTCAACAGCACGAAGAACCAGATCACCGGCCAGTCGGCGCCGCCCTCGAGCGGGGGCAACAACGGCGGCAACAACAACGGTGGGAACGGCGGCGGTAATCCGAGCGGCAACGGAGGCGGGCCGAACGGCGGCTCGTCCGGACCGCGCGGCGGCGGCTCCGGCGGCGGCTCGGGTAGCGCGGGCGGCGGCTCGGGTGGCGGCGGTGCGAGCGCACGCGCGCGGCGCGCGGCGCGGCGCCGGGCGGCTCGAAGCGTCGGGGCCGGCGTGGCCCGCGTGAGCGGCGGCGGCAAGGCCGGCGCGGCCTCCGGCGGGGATGCCTCGGGCGGCGGCTCCAACGTGCTCCGGCCCGTCCGCGACGTGATCAAGGTCATCCCGGGACCCGTGAAGGTTCTGATCGGCGTCCTCGCTCTGCTGGCGATCGTCTTCTTCCTCCGCTCGTTCTTCACCGGCCGGCGGGCGCGCGCCCTCGAACGCCACCGCCAGGAGCTGCTCGGCGACGTGGGCCTGCTCCAGAAGGCGCTCCTGCCCGACGTGCCCGAGCGGATCGGCTCGCTCGAGGCGACCGTGGCGTACCGGCCCGCCGAGGGCCCGGGCGCGGGCGGCGACTTCTATGACGTCTTCGAGATGGAGGGCGACCGCGTGGCGATCATCGTGGGCGACGTGTGCGGCCACGGCCGGCAGGCCCTCGCAGTGACGGCGCTCATGCGCTACACGCTGCGCGCCTACCTGACCGCCGGCGGCGAACCGCGCACGGCGCTCCAGTTCGCTGCGCGCGCGCTCGAGAACGAGCCGCACGCCGAGCTCACCACGGTCGTGCTCGCTGTCTACGACGGCCGCGCGGGCACGCTCACCTATGCCTGCGCCGGACATCCCTCGCCGATCCTGATCGGCGCGCCCGAGCACAGGGCGGTCACGGTCGCATCGTCACCGCCGATCGGCGCCGGGCTCGAGACGGGCCTTCGCCAGACCATCGTCCCGCTGCCTCCCGGCGCGACCGCATGCTTCTTCACCGACGGGCTCGTGGAGGCCCGGCTCGGCGAGGACCTCCTCGGCCGCGAGCGTGTCGCCGACATCGCCGGCGAGCTGGGGGCCCACGCCCGCGCAGAGCAGCTCCTCGATGCGATCGCCGAGCGCGCCGACCGTGCGCCCGACGACATGGCGGCGTGCATCGTGCGTGCACGCGACGACGCCGTGGAGGCGCCGCCGCAGCGTCTCGAGGACCTGGAGCTCGACGGCGCGCCAGAGGACGAGGAGCGCGCCCACGGCTTCCTCGCGGCCTGCGGTCTGCCGGCCGAGGCCGCCGAGCGCGTGCTCAAGGCCGCGCGCGCCGCGATCGGCGAGTTCGGCGCCGCGATCCTGCGTGTGCGCCTGGAGGGCGGCCAGGGTCACGCCGAGGTCGTCCCGTGCGAGCGGGAGGTCCGGTTGCGGGCCACCGTCGTCGGCGACGCCGAGGACCAGGCGTCGCTCGCCTCGGTCTCGCGCATCCCCGCCTGACGACCGGCTTGCGCCTCTTGCCGGGCCGACCCACCTGGGTTACGCTCGATTACCCAAGAGGAGGGCTGTTTCAATGCGACCCATGACCAAGGCCGCCGTGCTCGCGACCGTCGCCGCTCTGGCGCTCCCCGCGATCGCGTCGGCGCACACGCTGCACTACAAGCCGGCTCACAAGCTCGCCGTGAAGCTCGCGGTCAAGCAGACCAAGGACCCGGACCACCCGGTCGATCGCTGGCGGATCTTCGGCGCCGAGCGCACGAGCAAGCACCAGATCGT
>JAXDHW010000108.1:0-6689 GCA_034664365.1 Thermoleophilaceae bacterium | reverse complement strand
CTGAGCCCGGCGGAGAAGGAGCGCTACAAGCAGCGCGTGAGGACGACCGCGAAGTCCGCTCGCGACCGCGTGCGGCGCGGCCGCTAGCCCGCCGCTTAGCTCAGGCGGTTCTCGATGCCGAGCGGCGCCGTCTGCGGCGCCTCGACCGTGGGCGGCTCGGGCTCGGCGTCGGGCTGTGCCACGCCGAGGCGCTCGGCCAGCTCGCCGGTCTCGTACATCTCCAGGACGATGTCGCAGCCGCCGACCAGCTCGCCCTCGACGAAGAGCTGCGGGATGGTGGGCCACTCGGAGATGGCCGACAGCTCCTGACGGATGCGCGGGTCGGGCAGGATGTCGAGCGCCGCGTACTGAACGCCGAGGGCGTTGAGCGCCGCGGAGGTGCGCATCGAGAATCCGCAGGCGGGCTGCTCCGGCGTGCCCTTCATGAAGAGCATCACACGGTTCTCGCCGATGGCGTCCTGGATGAAGTCGCGGATCTCCTCGTTGGTCATCGGGTCCTCACGGTGTCGAGGTCTTGAGTGAGAGGGCGTGGATCGGGCCGCCGATCTCGCCCCCGAAGACATCGTAGACGAGGCGGTGCTGCTCGATTCGGGACAGCCCTGCGAAGCGGTCCGAGACCACCTCGGCACGGAAGTGGTCCCCCCCGCCGGTGAGGTCCTCGACCTCGGCCGTGGCGCCCGGAAGCGCCGTCTCGATGCGGTCCTTTAGCTCCTGCGCGCTGGGCATCCGGGAGTCGAGGATAACGCTGGACCTGCCGACTAAGATATGGATCATGGTCCAGTTGACCGAGGTAGCAGCCCAGAAGATCGGGACCCTGCTCTCCGACGAGGAGCACGCCAACGCGGGTCTGCGCGTGGCCGTGCGCGGCGGCGGCTGCTCGGGCTTCCAATACCAGCTCGCACTCGACGAGAAGCGCGACGGCGACAAGATCTTCGAGCACGACGGCATCAGGATCATCGTCGACGAGCTCAGCCTGCGCTACGTCGACGGTTCGACCGTGGACTACACCGAGAGCCTGATGGGCGCCGGCTTCCAGGTCGAGAACCCGAACGTCGTAGCGGCGTGCGGGTGCGGCTCCTCCTTCCGCGTGGCGGATGAGGATCCGTCGTGCGGCGCCGCGGCGTAGCGCTCTGGTCCAACTGGGCTGGCGACCAGCGCTGCGCGCCTGAGCGCGTCGCCGACGCGGCCGACGAGGCCGCCGTGATCGCCGCCGTTCGCGGTGCGGTGGCGACGGGCCGGCCGCTGCGGGTGGCCGGCAGCGGTCACTCGTTCACGGACATCGCCTGCACCGACGGGCACATGCTGCGCCTCGGGCGGATGAACCGCGTGCTCGGCGCGGATGCGGCGAGCGGCATCGCCGAGGTCGAGGGTGGTGCGACGATCAGGGAGCTGGGGCCGCTGCTCGCCGAGCACGGGCTCGCGCTCGAGAACCAGGGCGACGTCGACCCCCAGACGATCGCCGGCGCGATCGCCACGGCCACACACGGGACCGGCGCGCGCTACCGCAACATCTCGGCGCAGGTCGCGGGTCTGCGGCTGGTCACGGCGGCGGGCGAGGTGGTGGAGTGCTCCGCGGACGAGGACCCCGAGCTCTTCCGGGCGGCGCGAGTCGGGCTCGGCGCGCTCGGCGTGGTGACCGGCGTCCGCCTCCGCTGCGCGCCGCTCTACACGCTGCGGCGCACCGACGCACCGCAGCCGCTCGACGCCACGCTCGAGCGCCTCGACGAGCTGGTGGACGGGAGCGAGCGCTTCGAGCTGTTCGTCTTCCCGTACACCCGCACCGCCCTCACGCGCACGACCGAGCGAACCGACGACCCGCCGCGGCCGCCGTCGGCGGCGCACGCCTGGCTCACCGACGTCGGGCTCGAGAACGGCGTGCTCGGCTTGGTCATGCGCATCGGCCGCGCGGCGCCGTTCGCGATCCCGACGCTCAACCGTCTCCTCACCCGCTTGGTCCAGCCGTCGCGGCGCGTCGACCGCAGCTACCGCATCTACGCCAACCCGCGCCTCGTGCACTTCACCGAGATGGAATACGCGCTCCCGCGCGCGGCCGGGCGCGAGGCGCTCGAGCGGGTGATGGCGATGATCGAACGGCGCCGGCTGCCGATCTCGTTCCCGATCGAGTTCCGCTTCGTCGCTCCGGACGACGCGTACCTGTCGCCCGCCACCGGCCGTGAGACCGCCTACATAGCCGTCCACACCTACCGGGGAATGGAGCACGAGACCTACTTCAGGGCCGTCGAGGCGATCATGCGCGAGTACGACGGGCGCCCGCACTGGGGCAAGCGCCACTACCGCACCGCAGCCGACCTGCGGCCGGCGTATCCCGATTGGGACCGCTTCCAGTCGGTGCGCGAGCGGATGGATCCGAAGCGGCTCTTCCGCAACGACCACCTGGACCGCGTGCTCGGCCGCTAGCGACCGCTTGACAAACCCTGAGCGATCGGGTCTGATTGCTGGCCGATGACGATCATCAGCGACCAGCAGGCGACGCTCGCTCAGGATCACTGGACCAAGCTGTTCCCGCTCACCTTCGGTCCGTGCCGCCTGACCGTGACCGGCATCGCCGGCGAGTTCACCGCCATCCCGCTTCGGATCAGGCGGAACTTCCGTACCCAGGAGTTTCAGGGGATGGAGGCCGTGGTCAAGGGCTTCACGCTGTTTCCGTTCGGGGAGATCAGCGCGAAGGCGCCCGCGGGGGTTGGCTCGCTGGACATCGTCTACGAGGTCCGGACGCGCGGCGACTTCTAAGGGCGGCCTACAGGAACAGCTTGCCCTCGCCGCGGTAGGTCGGGACCTCGTCCACGACCTCGCCGCCCTCCACCAGCAGCAGGGTGTCGAAGTGCTCGCACAGCTCGCCCGCCTTCGCGTGGCGGAAGTACACGCGGTCGCCGATCCGCAGGTCGGCGGCGGCGGTGCCGGTCACCGGCGTCTGGACCTCGCCGGCGCCCTCCTGGGCATCGAGCGCCAGCCCCGCTGGCAGGTGCGGAGCCGGCAGCCGGCTCGCCTCGGCCGGTCCCGAGGCGATGTAGCCGCCGCCCAGCGTGGTGGCCACCGAGCGGCTCGGGCGGCGGACGACCGGCAGCGCGAACATCGCGGCCGGCCGCAGCGTGAACGACGAGTACGCGTCGAACAGCGTCGGTGCGTAGAAGCCGGACCCCGCCGTGACCTCGGTCACGGCCTCCTCCGCCGCGGTGGTGTGGAGGCTGCCGGTGCCGCCGCCGTTTACGAACGCGAGCGGCGCGACCTCGCGCACAGCGGCGGCCACCTGCGCGCGCCGGTCCGCGATCTCCTTCACGGATGCGCGCTGCATCGCCTTGATCGCGAGCCCCTTCGCGCGCTGTCCCCGCGGCTCGTCGCCCACGCCCGCCACGTGGCCCTCGTAGCCCATCACGCCGGCCAGCTCGAACCCGTCGCGCGCCACCACCGCCCGGGCCAGGTCGGCGGCCTGCTCCGGACTGCGGACGGGCGAGCGCTTGGGTCCGATGAGGGCCCGCCTGCCCGGGACCCGGTAGCCCATGTCCACCTCGATGCACACGCGCAGCTCGCCCGTCCGCGCGGGGTCGAGCAGATCGAGGTGCTCGGTCGAGTCGATCATGAGGACCGGCCGCCCACGCGCGATCTCGGCCACCGCCCGCCGGTCGGCGGTGGGGTAGGCCAGGAGCTGGTCGTCGAAGCCGTGGTCGCCCAGCCACAGGCTCTCCCGCAGCGTGTAGGTCATCAGCCCGCGGAAGCCCGGGTCGCGGTCGAGGATCGCGCGCAGGAGCGGGCGGCAGCGCACCGACTTGCTCGCGATGCGGATCGGCTTGCCGCCCGCGCGGCCGAGCATGTCGTTCGCGTTCCACCACATCGCGTCGAGGTCCACGAACGCGAACGGCGCGTCGCGGTCGCCGAACACCGCCTCGTAGCGCTCGTAGTCGCTCAAGCCGGCTCGTTGTCGAGCGAGCGCCACAGGTAGAGCGACGCGAGTGACCGGTGGGGGCGCCAGGGCTCCGCGATCGCGGTGAGCTCCGGCGCCGTGGGCAGCTCCTTCAGCTCGTACACCGCGCGGGCGGCGTTGCGCACGCCGAGGTCGCCCACCGGCAGCACGTCCGGCCGCCCCATGTGGAAGATGAGGAACATGTCCGCGGTCCACTGACCGAGCCCCTTGACCGCGGTCAGCTCGGCCGAGACCTCCTCGTCCGGCAGCTCGTCGAGCCGGTCCAGCTCGAGCTCCCCGGAGAGCACGTGCTCGGCGAGGCTGCGCATGTACTCGACCTTGGCTCGCGACAGCCCGGCGCCGCGCAGCGTCTCTGGGTCCGTGTCCAGGAGCTCCTGGGGGCTGGGCGTCCGGTCGCCGTAGAGCCCGGCCACACGCCCGTAGATCGAGCGCGCCGCCTTCGTGGAGAGCTGCTGCCCGACGATCGATCGAAGCAGCGCGCCGTAGGCGTCGGCCGGGCGGCCGCGGCGGCGCCCCTCGGGGTCGACCTTGCCGATTCGCTTGATCAGCTCGCGCATGACCGGGTCCTTGCGGCGGAGGTGGCGCGTGCCGCGCTCGACGTCGAGCCCGGGGGTGACGGCGGTGCCGGCGCCCGGGCGCGGGCTCACGCCGCCCGCCGCTTCGGCCAGAAGGCGGCGTCGACCTCGCCGAGTGCGGTCGACGGTGGATCGTCGTACAGGTACTCGCGCGCGACGCGGTGCCAGTTGCGAGTCGCCTCGAGCTGCCCGATCACGGCGAACGTGAGGCCCGTCATCCGCTGCGTGAACACCGCGTCGGGCGGCAGCGTCTCGCGCCGCATCAGGTCCCAGTAGTCCGAGCGCGGGTCGGCGGCGTCCATCATCACCTTGGCGATCAGGTCGCGGTCGACGGTCACGTCGCCCCGGTCCTCGAGCCACCACCCACCGAGCGCCCAGGCGTGGGCGAGCAGCCGCTCGCCGGTGACCCTGGCGTCCTCGGGGTCGAAGTAGCCGAGCGCGCCGAGCTGGTCGCGCAGGGCGTCGGCGTCGCGGTCCATCACGGCGCGGAGCCAGCGCACCTCCCGGTCGATCCACTCGCGCGAGAGCTTCTTGTTCATCCCGAAGTCGATGAACGCCACGCGGCCGTCGTCCATCAGCATGTAGTTGCCCGGGTGCGGGTCGGCGGAGAAGTGCCCGATCCGGTACATCGACCCGATGAAGAAGCGGTAGAGAATCTCGGCGAAGCGGTCGCGCTCCTCCTGCGGGAGCCGCCTGACCTCCTCGAAGCGCCGGCCGTCGACCCACTCGGTCACGATCACGCGCCGGCGCGACAGCGCGGTGACCACGTCCGGCACGTACACGAACGGGTGGTTGCGCCACTCGCGGGCGAAGCCGCGGTGCGCGAGCGCCTCGGCCTCGTAGTCGCACTCGTCGAGGATGCGCTCGCGGATCTCGCCTGCCACCGCCCTGCCGTCGAGGCCCGGGGCGATCGTCTTCGCCGCCCGCAGGAGCAGGCCCAGGTTCTGCATGTCGGCGCGGACCGCCTCCTCCGCGCCCGGGTACTGGACCTTGACCGCCACCTCACGCCCGTCGTGCAGACGCGCGCGGTAGACCTGCCCGATCGAGGCCGCCGCCACGGCGTCGGTGTCGAACTCGGCGAATGCCTCGGCGATCGTCTGCTCGAGGTCGGCCTCGATGACCTTCTTCATCGATGCGAACGGCACTGTTGGCGCCGAGTCGCGCAGCTGGGCGAGCGCCTCCTGCACCACGTCGCGGTACTCCGGCGGGATCGAGCCGACGTCGAGGAACGAAATCACCTGGCCGACCTTCATCGCCGCACCCTTCATGCTCCCGAGCACCTCGACCATCTGGGCGGCGGCCTCCACGTAGCGGCGGTCGATCGCCTCGAGTCGCTTGTCGTGGGAGCGCGCGACGTTGAACGCGCGCGTGAACGCGGTGCGCGCGGCCTGTCCGCCGATCAGCCCGCCCAGCTTGGCCGTGCGGCGGATCCGGCTGGTGGGAATGCCCGCGTCGGCCACGTTCCTGAGCTTACGGATAGGGTGGCGCCGCGATGCGCTTCGTGACCTACGACGCGGGGAAGGGACCGCGAGCCGGCGTGCTCTCCGGCAACGCGATCTCAGACGCCGGACCGGGCGGCGTCGACGCGCTCCTGCGCGACGGCGGGCTGCCCGGCGCCGTGGCCGACGGCGGGTCCACGATCGACCCGGCCGACGCACGTCTGCTCTCGCCCGTCACGGCACCTTCGAAGATCGTCTGCATGGGGCTCAACTACCGCGAGCATGCGGCCGAGGCCGGGCTCGAGCCACCGGAGACGCCCACGTTCTTCGCCAAGTTCCCCAACGCCCTGGCGGCGCCGGGAGCGGAGGTGCCGCTGCCGGGCTACAGCCAGAAGGTCGACTACGAGGCCGAGGTGGCGTTCGTGATCGGGCGGAGGTGCAAGGACGTGCCGGCGTCGGAGGCGCTCGACGTGATCGCCGGCTACATGCTGCTGAACGACCTCTCCGCGCGCGACTACCAGTTCATGACGCCCCAATGGCTGCCCGGGAAGGTGTTCGACGGGTCGGCGCCGTGCGGTCCCGCGCTGGTCACGCCGGACGAGGCGGGAGCGCACGACGCGATCGAGATCTCCCTCACGCTGAACGGCGAGACGATGCAGTCGGCGTCCACCGCCGACCTGATCCACCCGATTCCGGCGCTGGTCGAGTACCTCTCGAAGCTGATGACGCTCGAGC
>JAXDHW010000188.1:0-6771 GCA_034664365.1 Thermoleophilaceae bacterium | reverse complement strand
CGGACCTGCGACGCGACGATGGAGTACCGCGTGACGGTCGAGAACTACGGGACGAAGGCGGCTCCGATCTCCGTCACGAGCAACTTCGGCGACCAGGCGGTGGACCTCGGCACGCAGACGGTGGGCGCCGGCGAGCGCGTGCTCTTCCACGGCTCGACCACCGTGACCGCCCCCCATCTGTGGTCGCCCGACGACCCGCACCTGTATCCGGTCTCGATCGCCGCGACGGGCGGCGGCGGCTCGGCGGGCTGGCGGCTCGAGAGCGGGATCCGCTCGATAACCGTGGAGAAGGGGCGGCTCGAGCTGAACCACCTGCCGATGAACTTCCGCGGCGGCTTCTTCCACGAGGACAGCCCGAAGACCGGCGGCGCGGCGGACCCGGATCGGATGCAGCTCGTGATCGACCGGCTCAAGCAGGTCGGCGGCACGCTGCTCCGCACCCACTATCCGCTCGACCCATACTTCCACCAGCTCGCCGATCGCGAAGGCGTGATGCTCTGGTCCGAGATCCCCTTCTACCAGCTGGACAGCGACCTGGTGGCGCGCAAGGACATCCAGCGCAAGGCGCTCCGGCAGATGCGCGAGAACGTGCTCGACAAGGCGAGCCACCCGTCGATCATCACGTGGTCGGTCGCCAACGAGCTCACCGCCGAGCCGACGTCCGCCGAGCGCCGCTACTTCCGCAGGCAGACGGACCTCATCAGGTCACTCGACCCCACTCGCCCGGCGTCGCTCGTGATCCTCGGCTACCCGCTCGTCGGCTGCCAGCGGACGTCGTACAGGTTCTTCGACCTGCTCGGCGTGAACACGTACTTCGGCTGGTATCCCGGCCCGAACGGCTCGATCGCCGACCGCAAGGAGCTCTCGCCCTACCTCGACAAGCTGCGCGCCTGCTACCCCCACAAGGCGATCGCCAACACCGAGCTCGGCGTGGAGGCCAACCGGCACGGCCCGGCCGAGGAGCGCGGCACCTACGAGTTCCAGTCCAAGTGGCTCGACGACACGCTCCGCGTCTACTCGAAGAAGCCGTGGCTGAGCGGGGCGATCGGCATGCTGATCGCGTTCCACGCGCGGCCGAACTGGGCCGGCGGCAACCCGCGCCCCACGCCTCCGATGCACGAGAAGGGCGTCTTCCACTTCAACGGGACGGCCAAGCCGGGTGCCGCCGTGATGAGCGACTGGTACCACAAGACCCAGCAGTTCGACCTGCCTCCGCCGTGATCGGGCGTGCCGCCCGCTGCCTGCTCATGGTGACGGCCGCGGCGCTCGTGCTGGCCGGTGGGGTGGTTGGCTCGGCCGCGGGCGCGTCGCGCTTCGCGGCCGCCAGGACGGCCGCGGGCCCGAGTGCCGAGGTGCTCGAGCTCGGCGGGGTGAGCCTCGCGCGCGACGGCACCGGCGCGGTGGCGTGGCTCCAACGTGAGCTCACGCAGCCGCACGTGTTCGCGGCGCGGCTGCGCCGCGGCGATCCCACCGGGGCGGTCCGGGTCGACAGCGGCCAGCTCGGCGCGTCGTCGGACGTGCGCGTGGCCACGGCGGATCACGGCAAGACCGTGGTGACCTGGATCAATGGCGGGACGCTGTACGGCGCGGTGGAGACGACCGCGGGCGCCGGCTTCGGCGCACCCGTGGCGATCTGCTCCTGCGGCCCCGTGTCCGACCCGTCGCTCGACATCAGCCGGTTCGGCACCGCGTACGTGACGTTCACGGCGCCGGGCGGAGGCGGCGACGACGTGCGCGCGGCGATGCTCGAGGGGACCACGTGGACGCTGATCTCCACGGCGGTGGACTTCGACGCCGCCCGCGACGCGTTCGGGGCCCGCGTGGCCGCGTCGTCGGACGGCACGGGGATCGCCGCGTGGACCGAGCGCGACGCCGGCGGGGTCACGCACGTGTACGAGCGGCGACTGCTGCACGACCAGCTCTCGGAGGTCCCGCGGCAGGCCAGCCTGCCCTCGCTCGACAACCGGAGCGGCGGCAACGCGGACTCGCCGTCGCTGGGCGTGACCGACGAGTCGAGCTTCGCCTGGGTCGCCTTCCGGCAGGACTTCAGCGACGGCGCAGCGGTCCGCTCGCGCGTGCTGGCGCGGCGGCTCCGCGGGTCGGCGTTCGATCACACGTTCCGGCTCGACGGCCTCCAGTTCCCCACGACCGCCGGCGCGCGCTCGCCGGCGATCGCGCTGAGCGGGCGCGGCTACGGCGTGGCGGTGGCGGCGAAGGAGCCGTCGAACGGCGTGACCGCGGCGGCGCTCGTCAAGCCGGACCGGAAGGTCGATCCGGCGTTCCAGCGGCCGGTGACGATCTCGTCCGGCAACTCCACCCCGCCGATCGTCGCCGCCAGCGCGGCCGAGAGCGCCCGCGGGCTGGCAATCTGGCAAAAGACGTTCGGCGGGGGAGCCTCGGTGAAGGCCCGCCCGTTCGACGGCGAACGGTTCACGAAGGCCGCGACGCTGTCGCCGCCGGAGCTCGGGCCGTCCGTCGCCGAGCTCGGGCTCGACGCCGAGGGTGACGACGCCGACGACCACGTGATCGCCTTCGTGCAGGGCGACCCGGGCGCCCGGCGGATCCAGGTGGTGGCGTACGCCGGCGAGCTCGACATCCGCGGAATCGTCACCCGCCGGCTCTGGTACCGCACGCGACGGCCGCACCTGCGCTGGGATCACGTGCCGAGCGCGCCGTGGGGCCCGGTCACCTACCGCGTCGAGGTGGACGGCAAGCCGGTCGGCAGGACAAGGCACACGGAGCTCACGCCCAAGGTGGACCTGCGCGAGGGGCTGCACTCGATCCACGTCGTGGCGATCGACGCCCGCAAGAGCGAGACGCGCGGGGACGACGTGGACCTGGGGACCGACACGCGCAGGCCGAGGGGGAGCGTGCACTCGAAGGGCCACGGGCTCTACCGGGTCTGGGCCTCGGACGGGTCGCGCGGCTCGGGCGTCTTCACGGCGCGCCTCGAGTTCGACGGTGGTGAATTCGCGTACATCACGGTCCCGTCGAGCGGGCGCCTGCGGGGCGTCCACGTGCACACGGGCTCGGGGCTCGGGCACCCGCGGCTCGTGCTGCGCGACCGCGCGGGCAACCGCGCGGTCATCGGCTGAGCGCCACCTCCCACTGATCCGATCGCGGGGTTGGTGCGGAAAGCCGTACCGGCGGACGCATGGTCCCCGTATGGGAACGGCGGCCGGCTGGAGCGAAGGTACCCCGCATGTCGGCGCACGCTGCCACTCACACCGACCTCTTCGAGCGCGACGGCTCCCTGCGCGACTCGATCGACCTGCGCAAGGCGGGTCTCGTCGCACTGATCGCGGCCGTCGTCATCGCCGCGCTCGTGACCGCGCTTCCCGGCGCCTACTCGGCGGTGTCGGACGGCTTCGCCAAGCTCGGCGACGCCGACATCCGCTGGCTGCTGCTGGCACTCGGGCTCGAG
This sequence comes from Thermoleophilaceae bacterium, assembly GCA_034664365.1. Classification (GTDB taxonomy): domain Bacteria; phylum Actinomycetota; class Thermoleophilia; order Solirubrobacterales; family Thermoleophilaceae; genus AC-37. Next base: position 3,347 of record JAXDHW010000188.1, on the reverse strand, counting down.
GCGCTGTCGTTCCTCGGTCACATCGTGCTGTTCCGCGGTGTGTTCCTCGACCGCTCGTCGCGGATCGGCTACGGCGCGAGCTACGACGTCACGCTCGCCGGCCACGCCGCCACGCGCGTGTTCGGCGCCGCCGGCGCGGGCGGGATCGCGTTGACGGTGTGGGCGCTCAACCGCTCCGGGATGTCCACGCGCACGGTCGCCACGCGGATGCTCGGCTTCATGGTCCTGCTCTACAGCTTCTACGCGCTGGCCGTCGCGGCCGTCGGCTTCGGTCTCTGGAGCGGCGTCCTGCCGGGCGGCGGCCCGCTGGTGCTCACCCTCGTGCCCGGAATCGCCGCGCTGGTGCTCGTCGGCGGCGCGATCGGCGCGGCCGTGGTGGCGCGGCGCACGCTCGGCGCCCGTGAGGACGTGGCGGACGCGAGCGGCCTGCGCGCCCACGTCGTGAAGGCCAGCCGCGCGATCGGTGACGGCGTGCGCGAGGCCGGCGCCGTGGTCCGCCGCCGCGACCCGCGGCTGATCGGCGGAGTCATGTGGTGGGCGTTCGACATCGCCGTCCTCTGGGCCTCGTTCCGCGCCTTCGGCCACGCCCCGCCCGTGGCGATCATCGTGCTCGCCTACTTCCTCGGGCTGGTCGGCAACGCGCTGCCGTTCCTGGGGAGCATCGGCGGCGTCGACGGCGGAATGATCGCCGCGCTCGTCGCCTTCGGCGCCAACCCCGCGGCCTCGGTCGTCGCGGTGATCGTCTACCGGCTCTTCTCCTGCTGGGCCCCGGTCGTCCCGGGCGCGGTGGCGTTCGCACGCCTGCGCCGGCGCGTGGCCGCCTGGCAGCGCGCGGACGCGGGCGAGGCTGAGCCGCTGGACGAGCTGGCGGCGGCGCGCTCGCGCCGCGGTGCCGTGGCGCCGGCGCTCGAGCCGGTGGCCGCCTAGCTGGCAATAACGGACGGCCCGAGCCGGGCACGGCGTCCAAAAGGTGACCCTATAGGGTCACCAAATGGACGCTTTGCCGCGCGTTAGCGCCTCCATCCTCCTCATTGCCGTGTTGACCGCCATCGCCGGCTGCGGCAACAGCGGCGGCGCGACTCCGGAGAAGAAGCGGATCGCCGCCACCGTGGTCGACGTCGTGGAGGGCAACATGATGGCCGCCGAGGCAGGCGACGCGCGCGCCTACTGCGCCGTCTACACCGAGCGCTACCTGCACAAGCGGTTCCACGGCGGGGTCGACGCCTGCATCGCCAAGTTCAAGGGCGCTCCCGACAGCCTTCTCCACAGCGGCGAGGTCCGCTACCTCGGCGCCGTCATCGAGCCGGACGACAGCACGCTCGCCGCCGTCCACTACAAGCTCGGCAAGACCCGCGGGCTCGACTACATCATGAAGCTGACCGAGCTCCCGGACGGGCGGAAGCGCTGGCTGATCGACGATCGGCTCGTTCCCGTGGAGTAGACGGCCGGGGCCGGGGTCAGACCGGCCGGGCCGCGGGTGCCGCGTCCCGCGGGGGACGCTCGCCGACGGCCCGGTAGGCCGCGTCGCGCAGCGGCTTCTCGCGCGGGTCGTCGCGCAGGTGGAACCCGAGCCGGTTGGGCGCGTACGCAAAGCCGAGCTCGGTGTCGGGATCGGCGAACCCGAACGACCCGCCCGCTCCCGTGTGACCGAAGGCCCGCTCGCTCGTGCCGAACGGGAACTTGGGCGACGGCTTGAGGAAGCCGAGTGAGAACGCGGCCTCCACGCGCAGCACGAGGTCGGTGGCGCCGCCGCTCGGCTGTGTCGCGGGCGCCGCGAGCTGCTCCAGCGTGTCGGCGCCCACGCGCAGCTCGGCGCCGCCTGCCGCCAGGTCTCCGTACACGCGCGCGACGGCCCGCGCCTGGCCCACTCCGGTGGCCGCCGGCAGCTCCACCGCTCGGAACTCGGGCCGGTTGAGGTCCGCCGGGCCGCGCAGGCGCGGGTTGCCGAACGCGCGGTACGTGAGCGAGTTGCGGCGTGCGAAGCCGAGCAGCATCGCCCCCGGCATCGGCCCGATGTGGAGCAGGACCTCCGCGCGGCGGTAGGCCTTCACCTCCGCGATGCGCTCGTCGGGCACACTCGGCGGCACGCCGAAGTAGAGCTCGATTCCCAGCGGCGCGGCGATCTCGTCCTGGAAGTAGCGCCCGAGCGTGCGGTGCTCCGGATCCACGCGCCGGATCAGCTCGCTCTCGTAGAAGCCGAGACTGAGCGCGTGGTAGCCGTGGCGCGTGCCGGGCGGCCAGTTGGGGCGCTGCGGGGCGATCGCCGCGGCCACGACGTTGGGATCGGCGAGCATCCGCGGCGTGAGCGGCACGTCGACCGCCGCCACCCCGGCCTCGTGCGCGAGCAGCTGGCGCACCGTGATCTCGTCTTTGCCGTTCTGGGCGAACTCGGGCCAGTAGGCGGCCACGCGCTCGTCGTAGTCGATCAGGCCGCGCGCGTGCGCGACAGCGACCGTCGAGGCGGCCATGCCCTTGGAGGTCGAGTAGAGGACCACGAGCGTGTCCTCCTCCCACGAGCGCCTGGCCGCGCGGTCGCGGTGACCGCCCCAGAGATCCACCACCTTCTCGCCGCGGTGGTAGATCGCGCACGCGGCGCCAAGCTCGCGGCGCTCGGCGAAGTTGCGCCGGAACTCGTCGGCCACGTGCTCGAACCCGGGCGCGACGTCGCCGCCGATCGGTGCCGCGGGACTCACGGCTCGAGCGCGATCATGGGCTGGTGCAGGCGGATCCGGCCGCGGGCGAGTCGCTCACCCGAGCGAGCGTAGCCCGCGTCGCGGCGCGGACGGGTGGTCCTGCCCCGGCGTGGCATGCCCAGATGAACCCAGCTCCAGCTGGTGCGATGCGCGGAAGCGGCGGCGCCGGCGGTCACGGCGGGCGAGCTTGTTGCGGTACATCGCCGCGTCGGCGCGTGCCATGAGCTCGCCGGAGTCGTGGGGCGTCTCGCCAAGAGAAGCCACTCCGACGCTGGCGTCGACCGGCGACCTGAGAGGAAGGCTGGCGCAGGCGTCGCGGACGCCCGCCCGGAGGTCCGCGGCCACGCGCTCCGCGCGCTCGACGTCGGCGCGCTGAAGCACGATCCCGAACTCGTCCCCGCCGAGCCGCGCCACGAGGTCGGACTCGCGGACGCCGGCCCACAGCGAGCGGGCCACGGCGCGGAGCACCTCGTCGCCGCGCTGGTGCCCGAAGCGGTCGTTCACCTGCTTGAAGTTGTCGAGGTCGAGCAGGATCACCGCGCCCGGCTCGCCAGCCGCCTGAAGCTCGGCCATCGCGCGGTCGAACGCGCGGCGGTTGCCGAGACCGGTCAGCGGGTCCCGCTCGGCCAGGTGCAGCATCTCGGTCGCGAGCGC
>JAXDHW010000168.1:0-3768 GCA_034664365.1 Thermoleophilaceae bacterium | reverse complement strand
TACGACTCGGCCGTGAGCGTCGCGCAGGGCGAGCCCAAGCTGCTCAGCGCCACGATCAACCGCTACAAGCCGGACGGCACGGCCTACGCGGTTCCGCTCGCGGGGCGCAACCCGCTCTTCTCGAACGTCCCGGAGGTCGAGACGTATCCGTCCTCGAGCGGGTCGGCGCGGGTCGATCGCGACGTGACCGGCTTCAACTTCTGGGTCTACCAGGGAAGCGGCACCGGCGTGATGTGGTGCACGACCACCGCCATCGACAAGCGCTGGTGCGCGGACACGGGTTCGCCCAACAGCAGCTCGTCGCGCACCTACGCGATCGCCCCGGTCGGGCTCAACCCCGACGGGAGCGCGCTCGAGGGCACGATCTCGGGGCGGTCGGCGGACATCAACATCTCCAACACGCGGCCGAATCCGCCGACGAACGTGGGCGTGACGCGCAACGGCACCGTCGCCACGCTCAACTGGACGGTGCCGGCGGGCTCGGGCGATCCGGACAACGGCGACTGCGTCCTGTTCTTCCGCGTCTACAGCAAGCCGGCCGGGAACGCGTCGAGCTGGGTGTACGACGACCGCGTGGGCCGCACGCCGTTCGGCAACCCGGTCGCGCCGTGCGGGGCCGACGCGACGGAGACCAGTACGAGCCTGGCGCTGCAGGAGGCGAACGGATCGGCGAAGCAGTACCGCGTCACCGCGGTCGACCGGCAGATGGCGGAGTCCACGATGGTGTCGGTGAGCGGATGACGGCCGGCCGCCGCACGCTCCACCGCCTCCGCGACGAGCGCGGGTTCTCGCTCATGGAGGTCCTGATCGCGGCGGCGCTCATGACCGTGGTGCTCGGGACCGCACTCCTCCCGTTCCAGCTCGTCCAGCGCACGCAGCGGGTCGCCGAGAACCAGAACGACGCCCAGGACAACGTCCGCAACGCGGTCCAGTCGCTGGCGCACCAGCTGCGCAACGTGATGGGGCAGACCCAGCTCGTGGACCGTGCGGGCCCGTACGACCTCGTGTTCGAGACGGTCGACCCGAACCCCAAGCCGGTCGGGAGCAACAACTCGCGCAACCTGATGCGGGTCCGCTACTGCCTGGACGCGACCAACCCCTCCAGGGGCGTGATCCGGAGGCAGGAGCTCCGCTGGACGACCACGACCGCGCCGTCCACGCTGCCCGGGACGAGCTGCCCGGACACCGGGTTCGGCAACCAAAGCGTCGTCGCGAACCGGATCACGAACCAATACAACGGGCAGGACCGGCCGCTGTTCGTCTACTTCCCGAGCGCCAGCCCGCTCGTCTCGATCACCGGCGTCCGGTTCGACATCTACTCCGACCGCAGCGTGACCGAGGCGCCCACGGAGACGCGGCTCACCTCGAGCGTCTTCCTCCGCAACCAGAACGGCGCGCCGACGGCCACCGCGTCGATCACTCCGACGGGTCCGCCGCGCCAGGTCGCGCTCAACGCGGGCGGGTCGGCCGACCCCGAGAACCTGCCCCTCACCTACCGCTGGTGCGACCTCACGACGAACTCGACGTGCGACGCGGTCACCGCCGTGGGCACGGGCCAGCTCTTCACCTACACGCTGCCGGGCACCGGCGCGCGCAGCATGGTGCTGGTCGTGTTCGACGCCGGCGGGCTCGAGGCGGACTACACGTTCACGGCGAACACGCCATGACGCGGCGGCGGCTACACGACGAGGCCGGTGTCGCGCTGGTGGTGGCGGTCATGATCACGATGCTGATGCTGCTGGCGGGGATGGCGCTGCTGTCGTTCGTCGACCAGCAGGCGACGCAGAGCGGACGCGAGCGGGTGAAGGAGTCTTCGCTGACGCTCGCCGAGGCCGTGCTGAACGCGGAGACCAGCATCCTGCCCGCGCGCTGGCCGGGCACGCCGGCGACGGCATTCGCGCCCTGCAACCAGGCCTCCACGGCGTTGAACTGCCCCAACTCCGGCGACCTGCTCCGGAGCTTCACGGGCAACAACGACATCGCGGGTGCGACGCCGACCTGGAGCCTCACGATCCGCGACAACGGGCTCGGAAGCTACTACGACGACACCGCGACGCAGAACCAGCCCGCCTACGACGCGAGCGGTCCCGGCGGGGTGCCGGACAACCTCCTATGGGTCCGCGCGCAGGCGGCGGTGCGCGGGCGGACGAAGACGCTCGTGGCGCTCGTGCGCGCCTCTACCGTCGGGCAGAACTTCCCGCGCAGCGTGATCACCGCGGGCCACTTCAAGACGACGAACAACGGCAACAAGACGATCGTGGACACGGGATCCGGGCCGGGCGTCGTGGTCCGCTGCAGCGCGGGGGCCGGCGGCCCGGGCCGCGGCAACAGCTGCCTCGACTACGTCGCCACGAAGGGCCAGGTCTGGCCCAACAGCTACACGGCGGACACCGCCACCCCGAATGCCATGTCACCCACCGAGGTGGCCGCCCTGCGCGCGCGGGCCAAGGCCGGCGGCACCTGGTACAGCACGTGCCCCGCAACGCTGCCGAGCGCGCCCGTCGTCTTCGTCGAGACGGGCCCGTGCGACGGCGGCGCGAACTCCCCCACGGCGCCGGGGATCCTGGTGATCAACAGCGGCACCTACAGCATCGGCGCCGGCGACATCTTCTACGGAATCATCTACTGCGTGAACACGACCAACCTGACCGGCGACGTGATCACGATCGGGGGCACCGCCCTGATCAAGGGCGCCGCCGTGGTGGATGGCGCCGGCGGGATCTCGGCGGGCTCGAGCGCGGTGAACCTCATCTGGGACCCGAACGTGTTCAGCGTGGTCGAGGCGACGGCGAGCGTCGCGATCCTCGCCAACAGCTGGCGCGAGCTGAACGGTTCGTAGTCCGCGCGGCGCCGGCCGCGTGAGCGGGGTGCCCGGGCCGGCTAGCTCTGCGGCTGCGGCTCGAACTCGCCGTCGGCGGTGAGCTTGCGGCCGCGCCAGCTGCCGCTCTCGTAGTCGTCGCGCGAGACCTCGACCTCGACGTTCCACTGCTGCGTGAAGCCGCGCATCGCGAACACGATGAGCAGGAACTCCACCGGAACCACGATCGCGGTGAGCAGCCCGAGGATGTTGGGGTCGAGGCCCGGGTTGTCGTAGCCGCTCTTGTCGCGGTCGAACCAGCCCGGTGCGGCGATCGCCGCGACGACCAGGAGGAGGATCGCGAGCGCCGATGCCACCGGCAGGACGCCGCGGTTCCAGCGTCCGACGTAGTACGCCATCACGGCGAAGATCAGGACGTAGGCGATCGCGACGATCTGGGCGCCCTGGAGGGTGGACCAGCCACCGACGGTGATGATCAGGACGAGCGCCGCACTGACCAGGAGCAGCAGGATGACCGCCGCCCTGGTGGCCTTCGAGGCCGGCTTCTCCCGGTTGGGATGGACGATCGCCGTGTCGGCCACGGTCGCGAAGCTTACGCATAACAGCGGTCGCGCGCGACGATGGGCGCATGGTCGCGCGCGGCGGCGGGCGGACGGGCGCCCACGGCGACAGGCCTAGAATCGATCGGCCCGCGGATGTGGCGGAATTGGTAGACGCGCCGCCCTTAGGAGGCGGTGGGCTTAGTCCCATGGGGGTTCGAGTCCCTCCATCCGCACTCGTCTCTACGTCTTCGCGCCCACGAACTCGTCGAGCAGTGCGACGCTCCTGCGGTGCGAGATCGAGACGTTTCGCGGGTTGGACAGCGTCCAGCGGATGCCGAGCAGCTCGCAGTGCTCGGTGAAGATCGCGCGGATGTCGCTCGAGAGGTTCGAGAAGAAGTAACGCGCGTA
>JAXDHW010000158.1:0-2859 GCA_034664365.1 Thermoleophilaceae bacterium | reverse complement strand
ACGTGCGGCTGGTAGCGCCGCGCCAGCTCCATGGCCTGGCCGGCGGTGTGGGCCGCCACGAAGCGCTCGACCCACGTCTCGGCGGACAGGAGCATCTTGAAGCCCCAGTGGATGAGGTCCTGCCCGTCCACGAGCAGCACACGCAGCCGTCGCTGCTCGTCCGCGGGTGGCAGCGGCTTCCCGCCGCTGATGGCCAGGAGCGCGCTTGCGGTCGCTCCGTTGGCGGTGTCAGTCACCAAAGATCCTGCTCCCTCGCATCGAAGACCTCCCCCGTGTACCGGAACCCTCTCATACAAAAAACTTCTTGACTACAGGTAAAGCTCCAAAGTTGCAGCGCTTCGTTAGGAGGCGAGCACAACAGGGCGCGAAAACCGGGCGCCTGGCCGCTCCCAGCTAATCCGACTCCACTGCTAGGGTTTCGACGTGACCTTCTCGGCGAAGACGGAGTACGGCGTTCGGCTCATGATCGAGCTCGGGCGCCACGATGGCGGCGACCCGCTCGCACTCAAGGCGATAGCGGAGGCCGAGGGCCTCCCGCTGTCGTATCTGGAGCACGTCGTGGCGGACCTGAAGCGCGCGGAGCTCGTCACGTCCACCCGCGGCGCGCACGGCGGATACCGGCTCGCCCGCGAGGCGGACGAGATCGCGATGGACGAGGTCGTGCTCGCCCTGGAGGGCCACGTGGCGCCGATGGACTGCCTCGTGACCCTGCCCACCGACCGTGTCGCCTGCTCGCACGAGGGCGACGCCGGCCGCGCGTGTTCCACGCGCCTCCTCTGGATGCGTGTCCAGGGTGGGGTGCTGAAGGCACTGCACGGCACCACGCTCGGCGAGCTCGTCGAGTTCTCAGAACGGCACGCGCACGAGGCCGTGGTGGCCTGACAACACCTTTCGACGGAGGCAGATGGCACAGCTCGAGATACGCAACCTGCATGTGAGGGCCGGGGATCGGGAGATCCTCAAGGGGCTCGACCTCGCGGTCGAGAGCGGCCGCATCCACGCGATGATGGGCCCCAACGGGTCCGGCAAGTCCACGCTCGCCAACGCGATCATGGGCCACCCCAACCTCGAGGTCACCGACGGCCAGATCCTGTTCGAGGGCGAGGACATCACGGAGGCCGAGCCCGACGAGCGCGCCCGCATGGGCCTCTTCATGGCGTTCCAGTACCCCGTGTCCGTCCCCGGCGTGACCGTCACCAAGTACCTGCGCACGGTGATGAACGTTCACCGCGAGGCGGCGGGCGAGGACCCGGTCAGCCTCAAGGACTTCCGCCGGACGGTGGAGGACGCGATGAAGCTCGTCGAGGTGCCGCGCGAGTTCGCCTCGCGCTACCTCAACGAGGGCTTCTCGGGCGGCGAGAAGAAGCGCATGGAGATCCTCCAGCTCGCGCTCCAGAAGCCGCGGATCGCGGTGCTCGACGAGACCGACTCCGGGCTCGACATCGACGCCCTCCGCACCGTCGCCCACGGCGTCAACACGCTCCAGGGCCCCGACCTCGGCGTGCTCATCATCACCCACTACCAGCGCATCCTCCACATGGTCAAGCCCGACTCCGTGCATGTCCTCTACAACGGCCGGATCGTCAAGGAGGGCGGGCCCGAGCTGGTCGGCCTGCTCGAGGAGCGCGGCTACGGCTGGATCCGCGACGAGGTCGAGGCGGCGGCCGCCTAGCCATGCAGGAGATGGGCACCACACTCGCCCCACCGCTCGACGTCGAGTCGATCGCCGCCGAGTTCCCGATCCTCGCGCGCGAGTTCGGCGGCAAGCGGCTCACCTACCTCGACAGCGCCAACACCGCGCAGAAGCCGCGGGCGGTGCTCGACGCGGTTCAGTCCGCGCTGGCGCACCACAACGCCAACATCCATCGCGCGGTCTACCCGCTCGCGCACGAGTCCACGGAGGCGTTCGAGGGCGCGCGCCGGCGGATCGCCGAGCACATCGGGTCGGCGTACGAGGAGGTCGTGTTCACGAAGAACGCCACCGAGGCGATCAATCTCGTCGCGTACTCCTGGGGCCGCGCCAACGTCGGCCCCGGCGACACCGTGCTCCTCACCGAGATGGAGCACCACTCCAACATCGTCCCCTGGCAGCTCCTGGCCAAGGAGCGCGGGGCGGAGCTGCGCTACATCCCGATCGCGCCGGACGGGCAGCTCGACCTGTCGGCGCTCGACCGCGAGCTCGCGTTGTCACCCAAGCTGCTCGGGGTCGTGCATGTCTCGAACGTGCTCGGCACCGTCAACCCGATCGACGAGATCGTGGCCCGCGCCCACCGGATGGGCGTGCGCGTGCTGGTCGACGGCGCGCAGGCAGCGCCGCACCTGGCGCTCAACGTCGACGGGCTGGGCGCCGACTTCTACGTCTTCACCGGCCACAAGTGCTACGGCCCCACCGGCATCGGCGTGCTGCGCGCAAAGCGCGACCTGCTCGAGGCGATGCCCCCGTTCCTCGGCGGCGGCGACATGATCAGCCGCGTGGACTGGCAGGAGTCGACCTGGGCCGAGGTCCCACTCAAGTTCGAGGCCGGCACGTCGCCGTTCGTGGAGGCCCAGGGCCTGGCCGCGGCGTTCGAATGGATGGACAACCTGGGCATGGATTCGATCGCGGCCCACGAGGCCGACCTCACGAGCTACGCGATCGGCCGTCTCACCGATATCCCCGGCCTCACCATCCACGGACCGCTCGAGGAGCCGCGCGGCCCCGCGATCTCGTTCTCGCTCGAGGGCGTGCACCCGCACGACGTCGCCGAGATCCTCGGCCGCGAGGGCGTCTGCGTCCGCGCCGGCCACCACTGCGCGCAGCCGCTCATGCGCAGGCTCGGCGTGGCCGCCACCTCGCGCGCGAGCTTCGGTGTCCACAAC
>JAXDHW010000121.1:0-6666 GCA_034664365.1 Thermoleophilaceae bacterium | reverse complement strand
CATCACGGCGTGGACCGCGACGGCGCAGACGTAGCCGCGCTCGCCGCGGGCGATCATGCCGTCCATCACGTCCATGGCCCGCTCGTAGTCGGTCATCGCGATCGGGATCCCGACGATCTCCCGCGTGCGGATCTCGCGCGGGGACGGGAGCGTGCGCTCGCCGTGGGCGGACGTCTCGACGCTGTCGGGGATCGAGACCAGGGAGCTTGGCAGCGGCTCGCCGGCGATCTGGGGCTCGGGGGAGGTCACGTACCTGGAAAACGCCTCTGGGGGCGGAAGTTTCGGCGCACCCGCGGACGGTGGAGGGCGAGGGTATCGCGGGGCTTGCATACGATGGTTCCCATCGAAGGCGGACCCGACACGGGCACTGCGCTACGAGCGCAGATCCTGGAGCTGGTCCGCCGCTACCGGCAGACCGAGCTGACCCCGGACGAGTTCCGTCCCGGCGAGACGCTCATCCCCACCTCGGGGAAGGTGTTCGACGACGAGGAGCTCGCCGCGCTGGTCGAGGCGTCACTCGACTTCTGGCTCACCACCGGCCGCTTCGCCCGCAGGCTCGAGCGCGGGCTGGCGCGCCACGTGGGCGTTCGCCACGCGATCCTCTGCAACTCCGGCTCGTCGGCGAACCTGCTCGCGCTGTCCGCGTTGACCTCGCCCAAGCTCGGCGACCGGCGCCTGCAGCCCGGCGACGAGGTGATCACCGCCGCCGCAGGCTTCCCCACCACGCTCAACCCGATCATCCAGAACGGGCTCGTGCCGGTCTTCGTCGACGTCGACCGCACGACCGGCAACGTGGTGCCGGAGCTGCTGCGCGAGGCCGTCGGCCCGCGCACCCGCGCGATCCTCCTCGCTCACACGCTCGGCAACCCGTTCGACCTCGACGTGGCGACCGAGCTCGCCCGCGAGCACGACCTGTGGCTGATCGAGGACAACTGCGACGCGCTCGGGTCGCTGTATCGCGGCCGGCCCACGGGGACGTTCGGCGACCTCGGGACGATCAGCTTCTACCCCGCGCACCAGATCACCACCGGCGAGGGCGGCTGCGTGCTGGCCGACGACGGGCGGATCAAGACGCTCGTCGAATCGTTCCGCGACTGGGGCCGCGACTGCTGGTGCGAGCCCGGCGAGGACAACACGTGCGGCAAGCGCTTCGGCATGCAGCTCGGCGAGCTGCCCACCGGGTACGACCACAAGTACATCTTCTCGCACGTCGGCTACAACCTGAAGATGACCGACCTCCAGGCGGCGGTCGGCGTGGCGCAGCTCGACAAGCTCCCGGGGTTCGTGGAGGCGCGACGGCGCAACTGGGCACGGCTGCGCGAGGGGCTCGAGCAGTACGAGGAGGCGCTGATCCTTCCGGAGCCGACCCCGAACAGCGAGCCGAGCTGGTTCGGCTTCTCGCTCGTGGTGCGGCCGGGTGCGCCGTTCGGGCGCGACGCGATCGTCGGCTGGCTCGAGGAGAACCGCGTGGCCACCCGCCAGCTGTTCGGCGGCAACCTGTTGCGCCAGCCCGCCTACATGGACATCCCGCACCGGGCGCCCGGTGGCCTCGAGGAGAGCGACCTGATGATGAACCAGGCGTTCTGGATCGGCGTCTACCCCGGGATCACCGACGCGATGCTCGACTACGTCATCGAGACGTTCGGGCGCTTCTTCCGCGTGCGCGCCGCGGCGTAGTCCGCGATCTGGCGCGCGCAGAGCTCGCCCACGTCCGCGCCGCCGGCGTGGGCGCGATGCCAGTCGACGGTCGCGGCGAGCGCCTCGTCGAGATCCCAGGCCGGCGACCAGCCCAGCTGCTCGCACGCCTTGGTCGAGTCCAGCCGCAGGAGGGCGGTCTCCGGGGGGCCGCCGTCGCCCTCCGCGCGCCAGGCGAGACCCTCGCCCCACAGCTCGCAGATCCGGTCGGCGATCGCCCGCACCGGCAGCTCGTCGCCGGGGTCCGGCCCGAGGTTCCAGGCGCCGGCCGCGGAGCGGTCGTCCCACAGCCGCTCGACGAGTTCCAGGTAGCCGCTGAGCGGGTTGAGCACGTGCTGCCACGGGCGCACCGCGTCGGGGTTGCGCACCACGAGCTCGCCGCCGTCCGCAGCCGCGCGCATCGCGTCCGGCACGAGCCTGTCCACCGCCCAGTCGCCACCGCCGATCACGTTGCCCGCCCGCGCCGACGCAATCGCCGGGCCACCCGGGAACGAGCGCCGGTGCGCGGCCGTCACCAGCTCGGCGCATGCCTTGCTGGCGGCATAGGGGTCGGCGCCGCCCAGCGGATCTCCCTCGCGGCACGGCGCGCCGTCGGCGCGTGGCTCGTAGCACTTGTCGCTCGTGATCACGAGCGCCACGCGCACGCCCGCCGCGGCGCGCAGCGCGTCGAGCACGTTGGCGGTGCCCATCACGTTGGTCTCGAAGGTGCCGTGCGGGTCCTCGTAGGAGCGGCGCACGAGCGGCTGCGCGGCCATGTGGATCACCACCTCCGCGCCGGCCACCGCGGCGCGGACTCCGTCGCGGTCGCGTATGTCGCCCCGATGGTCGTCCATCCCCTCGCCCACGCGCGCCTCGTCGAAGAGCGACGGCTGGGTGGGGGGCTCGAGCGAGAGGCCGGTCGTGTCCGCTCCGAGCTCCTTCAGCCAGAGGCACAGCCAGGCACCCTTGAAGCCGGTGTGCCCCGTCACGAGGACGCGGCGGCCACCCCAGAACGAGAGGTCTAGTCCCACGTCTTCCAGGGCGCGCCGCCGGAGCGCCACAGCTCCTCGAGGTGCTCGCGGTCGCGCACCGTGTCCATCGCGCGCCAGAAGCCGCCGTAGCGGTGAGCGCGGAGCTGGCCGTCGTCCGCGAGGCGCTCCACCGGCTCCTCCTCCCACACGGTCGAGTCGCCCTCGATGTAGTCGCCGACGCGCGGCGAGAGCACGAAGAAGCCGCCGTTGATCCACGCGCCGTCGCCGCGCGGCTTCTCGTGGAAGCTGCGGATCACGTCGCCGTCGACGTCGAGCGCCCCGAAGCGGCCGGGCGGCTGGACTGCCGTGACGGTGGCGAGCGCGTCGTGGCCGCGGTGGAACTCGACGAGCTCGCGCAGGTCCATGTCGGTCACGCCGTCGCCGTACGTGAAGAAGAAGTCCTCGTCGCCGAGGTAGCCGAGCACCCGCTTGAGCCGGCCGCCGGTGGCGGTCTCCTCACCCGTGTCGACGAGCGTGACCCGCCACGGCTCGGCGGATTCCTGGTGGACCTCCATCGTGCCCCTGGCGACGTCGAACGTCACGTCGCTCGAGTGGAGGTAGTAGTTGGCGAAGTACTCCTTGATCATGTAGCCGCGGTAGCCGAGGCAGATCACGAACTCGCTGACGCCGCCGACCGAGAGCAGCTTCATCACGTGCCAGAGGATCGGCCGGGCGCCGATCTCCACCATCGGCTTGGGCTTGAGCCACGTCTCCTCGCTTATCCGCGTGCCGCGCCCGCCGGCCAGAATCACCGCCTTCATGGTGCGGACGATATTTCAGACGGGCCCGCGCAGCGGACGGAACTCGCCGCGCCCCTGCTCCGAGAGCCAGCGGCGCACGCTGGGCGGCAGCCGGTCGGCGCGGGTGCCGAGCACGGCGCCCGCCGCTCGCACCGCGTGGAAGGTCGCCGACCGCAGCGCCACCTCGCCCTCGCCCCGCGCGTCCGCCCAGGCCCGATCGCGGCGGACGTTGACCCGGATCGTCCCGAGCGTGTAGCGGACGCCGACCTCCTCGACGTGCCCGTAGACCTCGCGCAGCGACCGGAACTCGTCGAAGAAGCGCCGGAGCCAGCCGAGCGTCGAGTAGTCGTGCGAGTGCACGACCCCGGCCTCCGGCACGTACGCCTTGGCGAAGCCCGCCTCGAGCATGTCGACCGCCAGGGCCTGGTCCTCGGCGGACCCGACCGGCCGGAACGGGACCCGCTCCCAGGCCCAGCGCGCCACGCAGCCGTTGGCGTCGGTGTGGAACGTGACCGGCCCCGGGCGGCGGTCCTCGTCGCGCAGCCCGCGGTCGATGCGCACCCGCCCGTCCGGCGACAGCGACGTGAAGAACTCGGTCAGCTCGCGGGCGACCATCGGCGACGCGTCGGGGCGCGGCATGTACGGCCCGTAGGCCAGCGCCACGTCGCGGTCGATCGCGAAGGCGCCGACCAGCCGCTCCAGCCAGCGCTCCGAGGCCGGCACGGCGTCGTCGGTCAGGAACGCGACGTGATCGCCCGACGAGTGCTCCATCAGCAGGTTGCGCGTGCCGCCGTGCGAGAACGTCCCGGGCGGCACGTCGACGACCTTCGCGCCGTGCTCGATCGCGAGCTCGCGCGTGCCGTCGGTCGACCCCGAGTCGGCCACCACCAGCTCGACCCCGCCTTCGAGCCGCTGGCGGGACACCGCCTCGAGCACCTCCCGGAACGACGCGCCGCCGTTGAGCACCGGTATTGCGACGCTGACCGCGGCCATCCAGTGGATATAGCGACCTTCGAGCCGATCTGATCAGCTTTCTACATGCTCTGGCATGTACAAAGCTGAAAGAATCGCCGCGGCAGCCGCGGTCCTCCCCTAATTGCCCGCAGTGGGCGCCGCCGGGGCCTCGCCGGCCCGGCGGGCAAGCCGCGTACGCAGCGCGCCGGCGAACCTAAGGCGCTCCTCGCGGGAGAACAGCACCATCGCGAGCAGCACGAACAGCGCCGCACCGAGCACCGCCGACGCCAGCACCGTCAGCGCCCCCGAATCCTCGACCGCCGGCGCCACCACCAACCGACCGAGCACCACGAGCGGCGCCGAAACACAGGCCGCCACGAGGATCGGCCGCAGGAACCCTCGCCACATGCTCCCGCCCATCCGCGCGTAGGCGACCCGCGGCACGACCAGTCCGTTGAAGAGCGCAAGCGAGACGAGCGTCGCCAGCGCCACCCCGTCGATCCCGAGCGGCCCCACGAGCACGATGCTCAGGGCGAGGTTGAACGCCGCCTCCACCGCGGCGAGCGCACCGATCGTCCCGTGCTGCGCGCTCCCCATCGCCCAGAACACCACGAAGCGCAGCGGCGCGTTCAGGGCGGCTCCCCCCGCGAGGAGCGCGAGCGGCACCCAGCTGCGGTCGAACCCGTCGCCCACCCACAGCGCCACGAGCGGCTGCCCGAGCGCCACCAGCATCCCGAGCAGCGGATAGCCCACGAGCAGCGTCACGCGCGTGCCGGTGTCGACGATCGCCGGCGCGCGCTCGCGGCGGTCGCTCGCGTCCAGCTCGGAGAACACCGGCAGGAACACCTCGGAGAACTGCCGCAGGATCTGGCTCGTGCCGTCGACGAGCCGCATGCCGACCGTGTAGACCGCGACGTCCACGGCGGTGAGCGCCGCCCCGATCACCACGCCGTCGCTGTAGAAGATGATCTGCGCCGCGAGCGTCATCGACATGCTCGCGGCGCTGAAGCGGGTCAGGGTGCGCAGGCGATCGCGCTCGAAGTAGCGAGCCCGCGGGGCCACCCCCTCGACACGTGTGAGGCACCAGACCGCCTGGCCGACGACCACGAGGAGCTCCGCCGCGGCGCCCGCCGCCACCCAGCCCGTGAGGGTCGCGTCGAGCTCGACGGCCACCACGATCGCGACCCCGGAGAGGACCATCCGCACGACCGTCCATACGTTTCGGTCGGCGATCCGCCGCACGCCGAACAGCGTCCAGCCGAACGCCGACAGCGGCAGCTGGAGCGCCACCGACACGGTCGCGACCGCGATCGCGCTGGCGAGCCCGTACTCGCTCGCGCCGAACAGGTCGTCCGAGCCGGCGCTCACCGCGAGCCCGGCGGCGAGCGCGGCCACGCCGCCGCCCGCGAGCAGCACGACCGCGCTCGTGACCACGCGGCGCAGCTCCTGGGGATCGCGCGCGCCGGCCACGAAGCGCGCCGTGGTCGTGCCCAGGCCGTAGTCGAGCGAGCGCATGAACTGGGTGAGCAGGAAGACGATCGCCCACGCGCCGTACAGCTCCTTGCCGCGGCGGTCGATCAGGAACGCCGTGACCACCAGGAAGAACGCGACCTGGGACCCGAGCGCCGCGTAGCTCGTCGCGATCCCGCGCGACAGGCCGCGCATCATCGGCGCCGCCGCTCCGCGACCTCGGCGTAGAGCCGCTCGTGCACGTCCGCGGCGGCGGGCCACGAGAACGCGGCCCGCGCGTGGCCCGCCGCCTCCGCGCCGGCCCGGGCGCGCTGGTCGGGGTCCGCGAGCAGCGACACGAGCTCGGCTACCAGGGCCTCCGGAGCCGGCGGCACCAGGCGCGCCCCGCCCCCGGCGCCGCCCACCACCGAGGCGTACGCGGGGTCGTCGCCGAGCACCACGGGCAGGCCACTCGCCATCGCCTCCTGTGCGCTCAGCGGGAAGCCCTCGCCGACGGAGGGGAGCATGAACGCGTCGGCGGCGCGGTAGACCTCGGCCAGGCGCCCTGGCGGGAGGGTGCCGAGGGTCTCGACCGCGAGCGCGCCCGGCGGAGCTGTGAGACCCGGGCCCGCCAGCACCAGCTCGAAGGCCCCGTCCGCGAGCGTGACCGCCTCGAGCGCCACGCGCAGCCCCTTCTTCTCGACTCCGCGGCCCACGAGCAGAACTCGCGGTCGCTCGTCCCAGCCGAGCTCGGCGCGCAGCCGCGCGCGCTCGGGGTCGGACGCCGGCCGGAAGCGCTCGACGTCGACGCCGTTCGC
>JAXDHW010000101.1:0-7161 GCA_034664365.1 Thermoleophilaceae bacterium | reverse complement strand
GTCTCCGGCGAGCCGAACATGACGCCGACCTTCTCCCGGATCTGGTTGGTGAACACGCACAGCGTGTTGGTGCGGTTGAGGTTGCCGGCGAGCTTGCGCATGGCCTGGCTCATCATGCGCGCCTGGAGCCCCACGGTCTGGTCCCCCATCGCGCCCTCGAGCTCGGCCTTGGGCGTGAGCGCCGCCACCGAGTCGATCGCGACCACGTCGATCGCGCCCGAGCGGATCAGCAGGTCCGCGATCTCGAGCGCCTGCTCGCCGTGGTCGGGCTGCGAGACCAGCAGCTCGTCGACGTCCACCCCGATGCGCTTGGCGTACACCGGGTCCATTGCGTGCTCCGCGTCGATGAACGCGCAGATGCCGCCGACCTTCTGGGCCTCGGCCAGCAGGTGGTAGAGCAGCGTGGTCTTACCCGACGACTCCGGGCCGAAGATCTCGACGATCCGGCCGCGCGGCATGCCGCCCACGCCCAGCGCGAGGTCGAGCGACAGCGCGCCCGACGGGATCGCGGCCACGCTGACGGCGAAGTTCTCGTCGCCCATCTTCATGATCGACCCCTTGCCGAACGCGCGCTCGATCTGGCCGAGGGCGCCCGTCAGCGCGGCGTCCCGCGCCTTGGCAGCCTTTTCCTGTTCCTTGTCCATTCCGCTGGCTCCTATCCGATTCGAACGGTTGAAGCTAGGAGTCGCGGCGGACGGAAACTTCGCCCCCTACTTCAGCTCCACATAGCCGACTGCGAACGCCGCCACCACGACGGCGAGCACGATCGCCACCCAGAGCCACGCCCACCAGGTGCCGCTACCGCGGCGCTTGTGGATCGTCACGCCGGCGCGGGCTGCGCCTGGAGCAGCTCGAGGAACGCCTTGCTGTGGGCGTCCTTCCCGGTGGAGGTCTTCACCTTCTCGCCCTCGGCCGGCGACTCGAAGATCACCTCGGTGTTGATCGCCGCCTCGCGGACGGACACCTTCAGGCCCATGCGGTCCCAGACCGCCAGCTCGTCGCCCAGCTTGACGCCGTTTCGCCGCGACTTGGCCTTGAAGGCGCGGACCTTCGTGGGCGTGACCACGATCAGGAACATGTTGGGGAAGCCACCGGCTCGCTTCTTTCCGATCGTCCTGATGATCACCCCCACGATCGGCGAGATGTAGCTGAACGGCATGCTCGCGAACCCTCCGGTCCGGTAGAACAGCCATGCGCCGAGGACCTCTTCGTCGGTGACCTTCTCCTGGGCGGCTTCCTTATATGCCTGCGCGTAACGCTCCATGTCGAACATGACGCAACCCTCCCCCACCCCGGCCGGGCTGTCAACTCGGCGCCTGCGGCAGGCCGCCGCGTACGCCGGGATCGCCACGCTGGCGGCCGGGTCGGCCCTGATCGTGGCCGGCGCGCAGCGCGACCCGCACACGCTCGTGCCCGCGGCCGACCTGCGCTACCCGGGCTGGCTCCACGGTCCGCTCGCCGGCTTCCACATCCAGCTCGGCACCACCGGGCTCGCCTGGCTGCTGGTGGCGATGTGCGCCGGCTACGTCGTGGTGCTCGCGACCGCCGACGCGATCCGCGTCCGCGTCGCTGTCGGCGCGATCGTCGGCCTACACGCCCTGTTCATGCTGGCCCCCCCGCTGCTCTCGAGCGACGTCTTCGGCTACGTCGACCTCGCCCGGCTCGGCGCGCTCCACGACATCAACCCGTTCTCCCCGAGCTCGACGCACGTCCCCGCCGACGACGTCCGCCTCTACCGCCGCTGGGGCACGGACCTGCCGTCGCCGTACGGCCCGGTCTTCGTGCTGCTCGGCTACCTGCTCGTGCCGCTCGGCGTGGCGGGGGCGTTGTGGGCGTTCAAGGTCCTGGTCGCGGTCGCGAGCCTCGCCGTCGTCTGGCTGGTCTGGCGCTGCGCCGCCGCCCTCGGTCGCGACCCGCTGAAGGCGGCCCTGTTCGTGGGGCTCAACCCCGTCCTGCTGCTGTTCGCCGTCGGCGGCGCGCACAACGACTTCTTCGCGCTCGTGGCGGTGATGGGCGCCGTCTACCTGCTCGTGGCGAAGCGCGAGCGCCTGAGCGGCGCCGCGCTGGTGGCGGCTGCCGCCGTCAAGATCCCGCTCGGGCTCCCGTTCCTGTTCGCGCTCGCGCGCCCGCGCGCGGACCGGCGCGGCCTGATCGGGGGAGCCGCCGCGGCGCTGGTCGCCGTCGTGGCGGTGAGCCTTGCGGCGTTCGGGTCGGAGATCGGCGGCTTCCTGAGCGCCGTGCGCCAGCAGCAGCACGACGTCGCGATCTACTCGGTCCCGAACCAGGTGGGCGAGCTGCTCGGGCTCGGCGGTATCACCGGCGGCATCCGCGTGGCCGGCGCGGCCCTCCTCATCGCAACCGCGGCCCATGCCCTCCGGCGCACCTGGCGCGGCGGCGACTGGGTGGCCGCCGCCGGCTGGGCGACCTTCGCGCTCCTCGTCACGAGCGCCTGGCTCCTGCCGTGGTACGTCACGTGGCTCCTGCCGCTCGCGGCGATCGCGGGCGACCGGAGGCTCCGGGTCGCGGCGCTGGCCCTCAGCGCCTACCTCGTGGCCACGCGCCTGGCGATCTGGACCTAGCTACACGTCCGCCGGGTCGTCCACGGTCTCGACGGCCTGCTCCGCGCGGACCATCTCGAGCACCCGGTCGATCGGCGCGGAGCCCTTGACGAGCACCAGCCGCCGGCTCTCCGCGCGGGCCCGCCGCTGCGCCGAGAACAGCTCGCGCAGCCCGGAGGAGTCCATGAACGTGAGGTCGCGCAGGTCGAGCACCAGAATCGGCGGGTGCTCGGCCTCGACCTTGTCGAGCCGGCGCCGGAGCCACGGCGCGGTGACGAGGTCGAGCTCGCCGTCGAGCCGGAGGCGGAGGCGCCCGTCCTCCTCGATCACCTCGACCCTGAGCACGCCGGGGCCGGCCTTGGGGGCCGGTGACGACGCGGCGGGCGCCTCGGCGGGCGCCTGCTCGCGGCGGCGCCTGCGCGGTTGCCGGATCCAGTTGCCAGGGCCCTTCATGTAGAGGCCACCTTCGCATGAACCTGGATCTCTGTCCAGAGGTTTCCACTACTTCAGCCGGATTCGCTCGAGCGGCTCGTAGAGCGCTCCCTGGGGCCGAAGGGTCGATCGGTAGAGCGTGACCACCGGTGCGTCCAGCACCGGCGCCTCCGCGCCCGTCGGCACCAGCGGCGCCGCTCGGCGGTCGCGCTTGACACGGGCGAGCGTCACGTGCGGCCACCAGGCCCGCCTCTCGGGCCGGTGGAAGCGGTCCCGGACGAGCGCTGCCTCGGTGGCGGCCTGGATCGCCGCCGCCCGGCCGCCCTCGTCCTCGAGGTCGAGTGCGAACAGCCGCGGCGCCCCGCGGCGCGGCACCGGAGCGACGCCGGCGGGCCGCAGAAACGCACGGGTCAGCTCCTCGATCGCGCCGAATGCCGATGCGGCGATCGCGGGGATCTCCTTCTCCGGGCGGTAGCCGAGGAAGGCGAGCGTCAGGTGCAGCGTGGCGGCCGCGGACGGTCGCAGGTCGTCGCGACCCTCCACCAGGCGGTCGCGCCAGTCCGCCAGCGCGCGCCGGTCGTCCTCGCGCGGCTCGAGGGCGAGGAAGAGCCGCGCTCGCGGCGACCCAGGGCGCCCCGACGGCCGCGGCTCAGAAGGGGAATTCCTCGCCACGGAGCAGCCGGCGGAGCAGGTGCATCCCCACCGTCGTGGAGCGGTCGCGGACCTCCGCCCGGTCCCCGGGGAGGCGCACGTCGCGCGCGAGCTCGGCGCCGTCCGCCCGCTTGGCGGACCAGCAGACGTAGCCGACCGGCTTGGCCTCGGTCCCGCCCCCGGGCCCCGCCACGCCGGTGATCGCGATCGCGGTGTCCGCGTCGAAGCGCGCGAGCGCCCCGTCCGCCATCGCGGAAGCGACCTCTGGTGACACCGCTCCGTGGCGCTCGATCAGCGCCGGGTCCACGTCGAGGAGCGCCGCCTTGGCCTCGTTCGAGTACGACACGACGCCGCCGGCGACGTACGCGGAGGACCCGGGCCGCTCGGTCAGGCGCGCGGCCATCAGGCCCCCGGTGCACGACTCGGCCACGCCGATGCGACGGCCCGCGAGCAGCGCCGCCACCTGGTCGTCCACGCGCGTGCCGTCCGTGGAGAAGAGCGTGTGCTCGTGGCGCTCGGCGATCAGCGACTCGAGCGCCTCGTAGCCGGCGCGGGCATCGGGCTCGTGGCGGACCACGACCTCCACCTCCCCGCGCCGCAGGCAGGTGGTGACCTCGAGCCGTTCGAAGCCGGGGATCTGCGGCTCGGCCACGCGGAGGGTCTCGGCGATCTCCGACTCCGGAATGCCGAACAGGCGCAGCATGTGCTGCTCGTACTCTGTCCGGCCGCTCACGGCGGCCTCGAACTCCGCGGTCCTCACCGCGTCGGGCCACATCTCGTGCAGTTCGCGCGGCGGGCCTGGAAGCACCACCACGGTCGGGCCGTCGCCGCCCGCCGGCGGCACCACGGCGCCCGGCGCCGTGCCCACCGGGTCGAGCGGCCGGGCTCCCGCGGGCGTCATGGCCTGCTTGCGGTTGGACGCGAGGATCGCCTCGGGGTCGAGGTCGCGCCAGCGGCGCATCAGCGGCTTCAGGATCTCGGCGATCCGGGCCTCGAGCCGCGCGTCGAGCACCAGCTCGCGACCGGTGAAGCGGGCGACCATCTCCATCGTCAGGTCGTCGGCGGTCGGTCCGAGGCCGCCACTCGTCACGATGAGGTCCATCCCCTGGTCGGCCATGAAGCGGAGCTGCGCCTCCATGTCCTCGGGCCGGTCGCCGCAGATCGTGATGTGAGCGAGGTCGATCCCCAGCTCGAGCAGCCGGTCCGCGAGCCATGGCCCGTTGCGGTCGGTCACCCGGCCCGTGAGCACCTCGGTGCCGGTCACCACGATCCCCGCGCGGGCGCTCAAGCGCAGGGCCTGTCGCCGGGCGCCAGCGGGGTGACGCGCCCGGTACGCGAGAACGCGAGGCCGACGGCGGCGGACGTGCGCGGGTAGCTCACGCGCTTGCCGTTGAGGTAGAGCGTGGCCGAGCTGCGGCCCATGTTGATGCGCAGGTGCTTCGAGCGGAAGCTCTGCGACGACGAGATCGTGCCCTCGAAGAGCTTGGTGCCCCTGCCGTCGTCGACGCAGATGTAGGTCGTATCGGCCGGGATCACCTTGAGCTTGGCGGTGCGCGGGATCGCCGTCGGCGTGGCGGCGTGGCGCTTGGCCTTCGCCTTGCCGCCCCTGTGCTTCTTGGCCCTGCCCGCCGGGTTGGCGGCCTGCTTCTTGCCGTCTCCGCCTCCGCCACTCGCAAGGCCGATCACGGCCAGGATTCCCAGGACCAGGAGGACCGCGAGGATCGCGAGCGTTCCCGGGCCGAACGGCGGTCCGCCGACGGGCCCACGGCGGTCGCGCGTCGGGCTGGCGCGCGTCGGCGGCGCGAGGCTCTGCACCTCCCCCTCTCCACGAGGCTCGTGCTGGGCGCGGAACTCCTCGACCAGCAGCTGGGCGTCGAGGCCGAGGTACTCCGCGTAGGTGCGCAGGAAGCTCTTGACGTACGTGCTCCCGGGGAGCATCGAGAACTCGTCGTTCTCCATCGCGCGCAGGTACTTGGCGCGGATCTTGGTCGCGACCTCGACCTCGGTGAGATCCACTCCCTGTCGCATCCGCGCTTCGCGGAGCCGTTCGCCGATCGGCTGCATCGGCGCCTATTCTGGCGGACGCGCCCGCTCAGGCGGTGTCGCCCGCGGCGGCGACCACGGGCTCGTCCAGCGCGGCCAGCACCCGGGGCAGGTCCGCCTCGGTGATCAGCACCTGGCGAGCCTTCGATCCCTCGTAGCCGGAGATCACCCCACGGCGCTCCATCATGTCGATCAGGCGCCCGGCGCGGGTGTAGCCGACACGCAGCCGGCGCTGAAGCATCGAGGTCGAGGCGGAGCCCAGCTGGACGACGGTGGCGATCGCGTCGGTGAGCAGGTCGTCGGCGTCGGCGCTGAACTCGTCGGCCGTCCCGCCGTCCTCGGACTCGACCGCCTCGAGCAGCTCCTCGTGGATCTCAGGCTCGCCCTGGCGGCGCCAGTGGTCGGTGATGCGCTCGATCTCCTCCTCGGTCACGAAGGCGCCCTGGATGCGCGCCGGACGCGACTCCGAGGCGGGCCGGAACAGCATGTCGCCCTGACCGAGCAGGGACTCCGCACCGTTCTGGTCCAGGATCACGCGCGAGTCCGTCTGCGAGGACACCGCGAACGCGATCCGCGCGGGCACGTTGGCCTTGATCATGCCGGTGATGATGTCCGCGCTCGGCCGCTGGGTGGCGAGCAGCAGGTGGATGCCGACGGCCCGTGACTTCTGGGCCAGCCGGATGATCGCGTCCTCGACCTCGCCAGGAGCGACCATCATCAGGTCGGCAAGCTCGTCAATCACGCAGAGGATGTAGGGAAGCGGCCGCTCGCCGTCGCGCTCGCGCAGGCGGTTGAGCTCCACGAGGCTGCGCGCCCGGGCCTTGCTCATCACGCCGTAGCGCTGCTCCATCTCCTTGAGCAGGTTGCCGAGCACGTTGGCCGCAAGCCGCGGGCTCGTGACGACCGGTGTGAGGAGGTGCGGGATCGACTCGTAGTAGTTGAGCTCGACCTGCTTGGGGTCGACGAGCACGAGCCGGACCTCGTTGGGCGTCGCGCGCAGGAGGATCGACGCGAGCATCGCGTTGACGGAGCCGGACTTGCCCGAGCCGGTGGTGCCGGCGACGAGGATGTGGGGCTGCTTGGCGAGGTCCGTGCCGATCGCCTTGCCGGCGATGTCCTTGCCGAGCCACACGGTGAGCGGCGACCAGCCGCCGGGCGCCTCCTGGAAGACGTCGCCGAGGTGCACCAGGCGGCGGTCGTCGTTCGGCACCTCCACCCCGACGGCCTGCTTGCCGGGGATCGGCGCGAGGATGCGGATCTCGGTGGCGGCCAGCGCGTAGGCGAGGTCGTCCTTCAGCTGGGAGACCTTCGCCATCTTGATCCCGGGCGCGAGCCGCAGCTCGTAGCGCGTGACGTGCGGGCCGGCCACGGCGCCCACCATCTGGGCGTCGACCCCGAAGTGGCCGAGCGCCTGGACCAGCTCGCCGGCCGTGCGCTCCTGGGCGGCGGTATCGACCTTCGCGCCGCTCTTCGAGCG
>JAXDHW010000029.1:0-10601 GCA_034664365.1 Thermoleophilaceae bacterium | reverse complement strand
CTCCACGAGGAGGGGCTCTTCACCGGCGTCTCGGCCGGCGCGATCGCCTCGATCGCCCACCGCGTCGGCTCCCAGCTCGACGAGGGCAACGTCGTCTTCGTCGTGCCCGACGACGGCTGGAAGTACCTCAGCTCGGGCGTCTACACCAAGTCCCTCGAGGAGCTCGAGGGCTCGCTCGAGTCGGCGTCCTTCTGGTAGTCGCTCGCGCCTGGCTCGTCGGGGCTCACGGCGGTCGCGGCCGCCGGCAACTCGGCGCCCGGCTTGGCCTTGGCCGCGTCGGGCTTGGTCTCGGCCTCGTCCTGCTCGAGGTCGTCCTCATCCTCCTCGTCGTCCGGCCGGTCGAGCGCGGAGCGGAACTCGCGCATGCCGCGTCCCAGTGAGCGCGCGACGTCGGGCAGCCGCTGCGGGCCGAGCACGATCAGCGCGATGATCAGGACGACGATCAGCTCGAGTGGGCCGACGTTGAACACGCCGCGAGCATAGAACTCAACTCCGCCCGCGCTCGAACGCGAGCGGCACCGGCGGCCGGCCCAGGAGCTGGCGGAGCAGCACGAGGCCCTGGGCGTCGCTGCCCACGGTCCCGGCGATCACCTTCAGGAGCTCGCCCTTGTGCGTGCGCGTGACGGTGTGGAGGTGCGTGGCGATCGCTCGCTCGAGGAGATGCTCGGCGAGCCGCAGCGCGTCCTCGCGGCTGCGCACGGCGGCCAGCTCGGGAATCGCCGTGCGCTTCGGGGCGAGCGGCGCGTCCTCGCCGAGCGCGTCGTGGAACGCCTGCGCCAGCCCGTCGGCGTGCTCCTTCACGTGGTCGAGCAGGATGCGCACGGTGGCGGTCGTGCGGTCGTCGAGCACGCCGCCGTTCGCGAGCGCCTCGAGCGCCACCGTGGCGGTCTGCTCGACCGCCACGGACGCGGAGACGGCCTCGCGCTCGAGCCGGCGCAGCTCGTCGAGCGTGATGGCCACGGCGGGCCGCGGCCGCGCCAGCGCGGGGGCGAGCCCGGCGGTGGCGGCCAGAGCCAGCGCGCGGCGACGGGTCATCGGACGATCGGCTGCGCGGGTCACGTCGGCGCGTTCCCGGTGACGAAGGCGCGCCCGGCCTGTGGCTCGTGCAGCCGCCCCAGGATCGCCGACATGTGCTCCGCCTCGGCCCCCAGGATCGCCAGCAGCGTGACCCGCAGCTCGGGCGTGACGAGCGAGCCGAGCGAATCGCCGTAGGCCGACACCTGGGTGTTCTCGACATCGAGGGCGAAGCGGAGCGCCTCGCGCTCGCTTCGAAGCGGGGGGAAGCCGGACGTGTACGAGCCGTCCGGGCGGGCGGGCACCGGATGCGCGCCGAGGTCGCGGATCGCCCGCTCGGCAGCGCGCTGGTGCTCGCGCTCGTGCTCGCGCAGCGTCATCGCGAGCCTCCGCTCGGCGCCCGTGAGGTGCTCGAGGACGGCGTCGTACGCCAGCACGGCCATCCGCTCGAGGTCGAGCAGGGCGTTCATCACGGCCGCGTCCGAGCGCGACTGCTCCGGGCTCACCGTTTGCGTGACCTCGGGGTTGTCGTGTCCGCCGCCGCAGGACGCGAGCGCCGTGGCGACGCCGCCTCCGGCGCCGGCCGCGGCCAGCATGAGCGCGTCGCGTCGTCGGAGCTCGATGCCGGGATCGTATTGTGTCCCGGGTGCGCATCTCGAGGGGCAACTGGGACGAGTTGATCGCGCACGCGCGCGAGGAGGCCCCCAACGAGTGCTGCGGCTACGCCCGTCTCGACGACGGGCGCGTGGACGAGGTCTTCCGGGGCCAGAACACGCGCCTGTCGCCGTACGGCTTCGACCTCGACGGCCCCAGCCTCCTCGCCGCCAACGAGCTCGACGCCGACGGCCATGGCGTCGCCGTCTACCACTCGCACCCGCGCAGCCCGGCCGCGCCGTCCGAGCAGGACAAGAACCTCGCCCAGTACCCGCACTGGATCTACCTGATCGTGTCGCTCGACGGCGAGCCGCACGTGCGCGCGTGGAGGATCGTCGATGGACGGGTCGAGGAAGAGTCGCTCGAGGTCGACTAGCGCGGCGGCCGAGCCGCTCGTCTGCCCGCACTGCGCACGCGGCTACGGCCTCGACGAGCGCTTCTGCGCCCACTGTGGGATGCCGCTCGTCTACGCGGGGATGCCGCCGGTCGAGGAGCCGCTGAACAGCGCCCACGCGCGCGCCCGCAAGATCAGGCCGGAGCTCACCCGCGGCGAGCTGGTGCGCGTCGCGTGGAGCCGAAACCAGGCCGAGGCCGAGCTGATCCAGAACCTGCTGCTCGAGGAGGGCGTGCCGAGCATCGCTCGCCGCAGCCCCGGCTTCGACGTACCCGACTTCCTCGCCGCGGGCCCGCGCGACATCCTCGTACCCGAGTCCGGGGCGGGCATCGCGCGCGAGACGCTCCAGGGCGCGCAGATCGACCCGCCGGCACCGGGGGACGGTGGCGGCCCGACCCGCCGGCAGGCCGCGCGCATCCTCGCGGGCATCGTGGCGGGAGCGGGTGCGGCCGCACTGATCGCGTGGGCGCTGGCGCACGCGGCCACGTAGCAGTCATCGAAGCCGTGCAGGCTTTAGCCTGTCCCGCGAGGTGGGGGATACGACAGTCGCGAGCGGTTTCGATCGTCGCACGTTCCTGACGCGCGCGGGGATGGCCGGAGCAGCCGCGGCGCTCGCCCAGGTGCCGGCGTTCCTGGCACGGCAGGGGTGGCTCGAGCAGGCGCTGGCCGCGGAGTCCGACGTCACGCGCGACACGATGAACGCGCTTGCCGCGTTCGTCGTACCCGGCCCGGACGAGTACTCGAAGGCGCAGGGGGAGAGCTCCAAGACGCCCGGCGGCATCGCCGCCAGGACGCCGGAGGCGGTGATCGAGCTGCTCGACAGGTTCGTCGGGACTTCAGAGGGGCCCACCCTGCCGTCGTCCGGCGGCGTCGCAGCGCTCCTCAACGGCTACGCGCTCCAGGTCAACCCCGCCGCGGCGAGCGGCGCCTTCCTGTCGCCGTTCGCGCGGCTGAAGTTCGAGGAGAAGATCGAGGTCTTCCACCGCTTCGAGGCGGACACGGAGGGCAGCGAGCTCCGCTTCGTGTCCGGGATCGTCCTCGGCGCCGTCGGCTTCCTCTCGCACACCGAGTGGGGCGTCTACGACTTCGAGAAGCGCAGGCTCACCGGCACGCCGGTCGGTTGGAAGACGTCGCACTACGCCGGGATCGCCCAGGGCCGCAACGAGCTGAAGGGTTACTACCAGGGGCGGCGCAGGGTGCACACGGCGCGGCGCTACCGGAAGCCGCACTGATGCGCGACGTGATCGTCATAGGTGCGGGCGGCGGCGGCCCGGTCGTGGCCAAGGAGCTGGCGGCCCATGGGCTCGACGTGCTGGTGCTCGAGGCGGGGCCGCGCCATCTGCGGCCCGAGAAGGAGTGGCGCCACCTCGAGAACGAGGCCAACAACCCGGTGACCGGCTACTTCCGCTGGGGGCCCGCCGACCGGTCGCGCTCGGCGTGGCTGCGCGAGACGCCTCAGAACTCGTTCGTGTGGCAGCTATCCGGAGTGGGCGGCACCACGCAGCACTACTACGGCAACTGTCCGCGCGCGGTACCCGGCGTCTTCAAGGGCTACGAGGGGCGCGACCGCAATCACTACGACCGCGCCCACGAGTTCCCGATCACGTACCGGACCCTGGTGCCGTACTACGAGTGGGTCGAGCACACGCTCCCCGTGCAGACCGCGGCGATGGGCACGAAGGAGGAGACCTTCCTCCACGGCGCGAGCAAGCTGGGCATCCCCGTGCAGAAGACGAAGGACGCGACCGGGGCCGGCTACCGGCCGCAGGAGAACGCGATCCTCCAGCCGCACGGCACGGCCGGCCGCACCAACGACGCGAAGGAGCTCGTGTATCCCAAGGCGCGCGGCTGCACGTTCTGCGGCTACTGCTTCCAGGGCTGCTTCGAGCCGCGCCACGCGCCCCGCAACCTGTTCGCCAAGCGCTCGACCGACAACAGCTACGTGCCGATGGCGCTGACTGCCGACGCGTGGTCCAAGGGTGGGAAGCCGGTCACGCTGATCACGGACGCGTTCGCGACGAAGATCGGCACCACGAGCAGCGGCGGTGGCAAGCCGGTGGCCAACAGCGTGACCTGGCGGGTGGGCGCGACGGGCGAGTCGGTCACGGAGGAGGCGAAGGTCGTGGTGATGGCGGGCGGGACCACCGAAAACCCGCGCCTGTGGCTCAACAGCAACCTGCCGAACCCCAACGACTGGGTCGGGCGCGGCTACACCGACCACTACTTCGACTGGCTGATCGGCGTGATGCCGCACTACACGGGCTCGAGCAAGGGGCCGGGCTCGTCGGCGCGCGTGGACTACCCCGGCCACGGCGGGCTCGAGAACGTGGGGCTGCCGCCGGGCCTCCAGACGTTCTCCGCGACGTTCTCCGACGGCGGGATCAACGACGTGTACCTGAACGGTCACCCGAAGACGCCCGGCGTCCAGGGCAATGGCCGCCGTGTCGGCAACGCGCTCAAGCGGCTCGTGAGTGACGTCGACCGCCTGCTCAACGTCCTCGTCATCACCGACGACGACGTGGAGGCGCAGAACCGGGTGACCCTCTCGAACACGCTCCCCCCGGACGAGCACGGGCCGATTCCCAAGGTCGAGTTCCACGCGCGCAACCGGACCAAGCGGACGCACCAGAACCGCGAGTTCCTCGTGCGCAAGGCGTTGAAGCTGCTGCGCAACGCGGGGGCCAAGGAGGTCTACCGGATCAACTGGCCGCCGCTGATCCTGCACGTGCAGTCGACGATGCGGATGGGGCGCGACCCGAAGAACTCGGTGCTCGACGCCCACTGCGAGACCCGCGCGGTCAAGCGGCTGTTCATCGCCGACAACTCGGCTCTGCCGAACTCGCTCGGCGGCCCCAACCCGACGCTCACGTCACAGGCGCTGGCGACCCGCACGGCCGAGACGATCCTCGTGCGCTACTTCGGTGGCGAGCGCTACGTGCGGCACGCCAAGGTGAACCCGGTGCGCTCGATCGACGACCGCGTGACGAAGGCCGTGCTCGAGCGCAAGCTCTAGTCGCGGGCGCCTCCGAGCGACATCGTGTTGAGGCCGGCGCCGCCGTCGATCGCGATCGCCTGACCGGTCACGTAGGCCGCCTCGGCGGAGGCCAGGAAGGCCACGAGTGCAGCCACCTCGTCGGGTTCGGCCATACGCCCGGCCGGCAGCGACGCACCCACCCGCTCGAGCACGTCCGGCGGCATCGTCCGGACCTGCTCGGTGGCCACCATCCCGGGGAGCACCGCGTTGGCGGTGATGCCGCGGCGGGCGTTCTCGGCGGCGACGGTCTTCACCATTCCGAGCAGGCCGGCCTTCGACGCCGCGTACGCCACCTGCCCGGGCAGGCCGCCGACGGCCGCGAGGCTCGAGATCACCACGATCCGGCCGTGCCGCCGCTCGCGCATGCCCGGCAGGCACGCCTGGACGACGCGGAAGGCTCCGCTCAGATTCACGTCGACGTCGCGGGACCACTGCTCGGCGGTCATCCGGTGGGCCGGCGCAATCGTGTTGGTGATCGCGGCGTTGGAGACGCAGACGTCGATGTCTTCGAGCGCCGGCAGCGGGTCGTCCGCGAGGTCGACGCGCAGGTCGCAGCCCTCGTCGCGATCGAGCGTGACGACCTCGAGCCCGTCGCGGCGCAGCCGCGCCGCGATCGCGGCCCCGATGCCGCGCGCGGCGCCGGTGACGAGCGCCCTCACAGCGAGGTCGTGTGCGTGCCGGCCCGGCCGGCGTCGGACTTGTCGTAGAAGCGCTGGAGGAGGCCCATCGTCTCGTCGGTGTCCGCGCACGCGTACGCGTTGAGCGCCTCGATCTTGAGCTGGTCGTCGAGCGGCCGCCCGATCACGTCGAGGATCGTCTCCTTCGCCGAGCGCACCGCGATCTGGCTGTTGCGCAGGATCTGGCGCGCCGTCCTCTCGGCCTCCTCCATCAGCGTGTCGTGCGCGACGACTCGCGACACGAGGTTGCACTGGAGCGCTCGCTGGGCGTCGATCGGCTCGGCGGTGAGCAGCATCTCGAGCGCCACGCCCGAGCCGCACGTGTTCACGAGCCGCACGATCCCGCCGTCGCCGTGGTGGTAGCCGCGGCGCGCCTCGAACGAGCCGAACATCGCGCGCTCGGACGCGATCCGGATGTCGCAGGCGAGCGCGGTCTCGAGCCCGCCGGCCAGGGCCCAGCCGTTGATCGCGCCGATCACGGGCTTGTAGACCCGGTGGAGGCCGCGCGTCAGGCCGCCGAGCCCGGTCTGGACGTTGTCGCGCACCCTGCGCGGCGTGGCGCTCTGGATCCAGGGCGGGATGAACGTCTTGAGGTCGGCGCCCGCGCAGAAGGCGTCGCCCGCGCCGGTGAGGATCGCCACGTCGACCGAGTCGTCGTCCCGGAAGTCCTCCCACGTCTGCCAGAGCAGCTCGTGGACCTCCGGGTCGATGGCGTTCTTCGCCTCGGGCCGGTTGATCGTCACGTACGCGATCCGGTCGCGCTTCTCGTACAGGACCTTTGACACGGCGTCTCCTCCTGGATGATGTGGGCCGGGGATTGTCTACGGAACGGAGGAGCGATGGGCGAGCGCTGGTTCACCGACGACGAGCTGCGCGAGATGTCGCGGCCGACAATGGACCGCGCGATCGAGGCGCTCGACCGCGGCGACGTCGACGAGGCGCGCGCGCTCTGCGAGGCGATGAAGCACGAGTGGCGCCACCTGCACGACCTGATGGTCGAGGGAATCGCCGGGCTGATCTCGTTCGTGCAGGAGCGGATGGGGGAGGACGCCGTGGCCGACGCGTGGACCTACGGGCAGGGGCGCGGCTGGCGGCGCGACGTGGAGGCGATCGCCGCGCGCGACCGCCAGAAGATCGTGCACGCGCTGGCCGCCACCTGGCGCGCCCACTCGTGCAGCGGCACCGGCCCGCACCCCGGGGCGTTCACGATCACCGAGGACGACGAGAAGTTCACGTTCGCGATGAACCCGTGCGGGTCCGGCCAGCGGCTGGTGCGGATGGGCCGCTACGAGGGGCCGAACGGCTACGGCACGACCGAGCGGGCGCACGACTGGAGCTACGGCCGCGAGGGCTTCCCGCTCTACTGCACCCACTGCTCGTTCATGAACGAGTCGCTTCCGATCCGCTGGATCGGCTACCCGCTCTACCCGAGCGACCCGCCCGACGACTACGGCAGCGATCCCTGCACCTGGTACTGGTACAAGGACCCGGCCGACATCCCGGACCGGCATTGGGAGCGCTACGGCGAGGCGCGGTCAGGAGGCGGGGACCGCTGACTCGACGGGGGTGGCGAGCTCGGTCGGCTCGCCGCGGCCGCGCAGCGTGGCGCTCTCGCCCGCCTGCCAGTGAGCCGACTCCTCGTCGCTCGCGGCCTCCACGGCGCGACCCGACGCGAGTACGCGCGGGCGGCGCTCCTTCGCCAGCTCGGTGAGGCGCGCGGCCTCGTTGACCGCGTCGCCGATCACGGTGTACTCGTAGCGCTCGGCCGCGCCGACGTTGCCTGCCACAACCTCGCCGGCGGAGACGCCCACGGCCGCGTCGAGCGGGGCGTCCGCCTCGAGCCGCCGGGCGAGCTCCCGCGCAGCCGCGAGCGCCGACCCGGCGGGATCGTCGACGCGCGTGGGAACGCCGAAGATGCAGAGCGTGGCGTCCCCCTCGAACTTGTTCACCCAGCCGCCGTGCCTGCGCACCACCTCGAGCACGAGTGCGAAGAAGGCGTTGAGCCGCTCGACCACCTCGGTGGGCGGCAGCTGTGCCGCCAGCGACGTCGAACCGACCACGTCGACGAACACCACCGCGGCGTGGCGGACCTCACCGCCGAGCTCGACGCCCGCGTCGAGCGCGCGGCGCGCCACGTCGGGTCCGACGTGGCGTCCGAAGAGGTCCCTGAGGCGCTCGCGCTCGCGCAGGCCCGCGGCCATCCGGTTGAAGCCGGCCTGGAGCAGCCCGACCTCGCTCGCATCGTCGACCGTCACCTCCGCGTCGAGATCGCCCTCCTCCACTCGGGCGAGGGCGCGCCGGACCGACTGGATCGGGTCGGCGATCGACTTGGCGGCGGCGACGATCGCCACGCCGCCGGTCACGAGTCCGGCGGCCGCCAGGAACACGATGCTCCAGGCGGTCGCCTCACTGCGCGGCGTGTCGCCGTTGATCATCCCGACGGCCACTAGGGCGACGGCCACGATCGGTACGCCGGTGGCGAGCGCCCACGCCAGCACCGTGCGCGCGATGACGCCGGGCGCCACGGGATCGATCGGCACGCCGGCCTCGAGGGCACGCGCCGTGACCGGCCGCAGGGCGCGCTCGCCGAGCAGGTACGAGATCGCGCAGGTCACGAGCCCTCCCATCACCACGCCGGTCGCCGTGTTTGCGGCGAGCTCGACGGAGAAGTGCAGGTTGATGAGCCCGACCAGCACCGCGGCGACGGTCCACAGGAGCGCGACGACCCGGATCTGGAGGAGCGGATTGCGCAGGATGCGGCGCTGCTCCTCAGGGGTCGGCGGGCGTTCCTCGCGGAGCCACTGGAGCGCGGGCCTCGCGAGGGCGCGGCCCCATCGCGGGGCAAGGATCGTGCCCGCGACGATGTAGACGATCCCGGCCGGCCAGTTCCAGAGCAGGAGCTTGTCGAGGGGCGGCGGGTGGCGGACGGGCAGCACGAGCGTGAGGTAGACGAACACGACCGCGGCGCCGGCCCACTGCGACACCGTGACGGTGATCGTGAACGCGCGGTTGACCTGTGCGATCACCTGCTCGCCCGGTATGCGCTCCTTCACAGGTGGGTTGTACCGCTCCCGCGAGCGATCCGGGTAGCCTGCCGCCCATGGATTTCTCTCCCTCTCCCCAGGTCGAGGAGCTCAGCCAGCGCATCGCGGCGTTCCTCGACGAGCACGTGTACCCCGTCGAGCTCGAGGCGCTCAAGGCCCTCGACGAGGAGGTCGGGCCGGGCAAGCCGTACCCGGACATCCTCGTCGACATCCGCGAGCGCGCGAAGGCGGAGGGGCTGTGGAACATGTTCCTCCCGGGCGAGGAGCACGGCACCGGCCTGACCAACTGGGAGTACGGAATGCTCTGCGAGGCGATGGGGCGCAGCCTCGTCGCGCCGATGGCCTTCAACTGCTCGGCGCCCGACACGGGCAACATCGAGATCCTGATCGACCACGGCACGCCCGAGCAGCAGGACCAGTGGCTGCGGCCGCTGCTCGAGGGCGAGATCCGGAGCTGCTTCTCGATGACCGAGCCCGAGACGTCGGGATCCGACCCCACCGGCCTGCGCGGCACCGCCGTGCTCGACGGCGACGAGTGGGTGATCGACGCGCACAAGTGGTTCACGTCCGGCGCGGTGGGCGCCTCGGTCGCGATCGTGATGGTCGTGACCGATCCCGACGCGGCGCCGCACAAGCGCGCCTCGATGATCCTCGTGCCCACCGACGCCCCTGGCTTCAACCTGATCCGCCCGGTGTCCGTCATGGGCCACGCGGGCGGTCCCGGCCACTGCGAGATCCGCTACGAGGGCTGCCGGGTGCCGAAGGACAGCCTGCTCGGCGAGCGCGGAGCCGGCTTCAAGATCGCGCAGGACCGCCTCGGCCCCGGCCGCATCCACCACTGCATGCGGGCGATCGGGGCGGCCGAGCGGGCGATCGAGCTGATGTGCAGGCGGGCCAACGACCGCATCTCGTTCGGCGGCCCGCTCGCGGAGAAGCAGTTCGTCCAGGACTTCGTCGCCAAGTCGCGGATCGAGACGGACGGCGCGCGCCTGATGGTGCTCAACGCCGCGTGGCAGATGGACGAGTTCGGCAAGCGCGAGGCGCGCCAGGCGATCTCGATGACCAAGGTCGTGGCCGCCAACGTCGTGATGGACGTGCTCGATCGCGCGATCCAGGTGCACGGCGCGCTAGGGGTATCCGACGACACGCCACTCGCGATGATGTGGCGCTCGCTGCGGATGCTCCGCCTCGCCGACGGCCCGGACGAGGTGCACAAGATGGTGATCGCAATGCGCGAGCTCAACCGCTGGAAGGCGGACGCGGACTCGCAGCCCGCGACGCCGCAGCCGCCCGCCGCGGTCGGCGCCGGCACCTCGTAGTGGTCGAGCTCACCGACGAACAGCAGGACTTCGTCCGCTCCGTGCGCGACTTCTGCGCGAAGGAGTTCCCGGGCGAGCGCCTGGCGGAGCTGACCGACGGCTACGAGGACCTGCACTCGGACGACGTGGCGCGGCAGATGGCGGAGCTGGGCTGGTACGGGCTCACGATCGACGAGCGGTACGGCGGCTCCGGCGGCACCTTCCTCGACGCGGCGCTGTTCCTCGAGGAGTTCTCCTACGGCCGCGCGCCGATCGGCGGCTACCCGGTCACGCTGATCGTGGTCGGGGCGCTCAACCGCTTCGGCACCGAGGAGCAGAAGAGCGAGCTGCTCGGCCGCGTGGCGGCGGGCGGCGGGCTGGCGATCGCGATGTCGGAGCCGGAGTCGGGCTCCGACGTGGCGTCCCTGAAGACGGCGGCGGCGCGCGACAACGGCGACTGGGTGCTGAACGGGTCGAAGATGTGGT
>JAXDHW010000019.1:0-8274 GCA_034664365.1 Thermoleophilaceae bacterium | reverse complement strand
GATACGTGGAAGGCGGACGTCGCGCGCGCGGCACTCGCGGCCGGCGCGGCGCTGGTGAACGACGTGAGCGGCCTGCGCGATCCCGGCGTGGCCGAGGCGTGCGCCGAGGCCGGCGCGGGGCTGATCGTCACGCACACGCGTGCGGAGCCCAAGCACAAGGCGTTCCCCCACTACGACGACGTGGTGGGCGACGTCGTCGGGCTCCTGCGCGAGCGGATGGCGGAGGCCCGCGCCCGGGGGGTGGGGGAGGAGCAGCTCGTGGTCGACCCCGGCCCGGACCTGGCCAAGCTGCCGGCGGACACCGTGGCGGTGCTGCGCGCGCTGCCGGAGGTGGCGCGGCTCGGCAGGCCGGTGCTGCTGGCGCTCTCCCGCAAGGACTTCGTGGGGGCGCTCACGGGCCGACCGCCGCGGGAGCGCCTCGCCGGCACGTTGGCGGCGATCGGGGCCGGCCTCGACGCCGGCGGCTCGATCGTCCGGGTCCACGATGTGGCCGCGGTGGCCGACTTCCTCGCGGTCCGCGCGGCGCTCCGGGGCGAGCGCGAGGTGCCCCCCGATCTGCGCCTCGATCCCGGCTTGCGCCGGGCCGTGTGACATCCTCTCCGGCTCGCATGGCCATCCTCGACCGCAAGGAACTCGAGCAGAGCCCGCTCGCCGACCTCCACGCGATCGCGTCGGAGCTCGGCATCGAGGGCTACCGGCGGCTCCGCAAAGAGGCGCTGATCGACGCTCTGATGGGTGACTCGCCCGCCGCCAACGGCGACGGCGATGCTGACGCCGACGGCGAGTCCGGCGACGAGCCCGAGGAGAAGCCGCGGCCCGCGCGCCGCGGGCGCGGAGGGCGTGGGCGCGGAGGGCGTGGCCGGGCCGCGAAGGCCGACGAGGATGCGTCGGGCGACGATGACGACGACGCTCCCGCATCCGCCGGCGAGCCCGAGCCCGAGCCCGAGGCCCGGGACGAGCCGGAGGAGCAGGAGCCCCAGGACGTCCGCAGCGGCATGCTGGACGTACTCCCCAACGGCAGCGGCTTCATGCGTCCCGACCCGTTCGCCCACACGCGCGACGACGTCTACGTGTCGCCGGCCCAGATCCGCCGCTGCGAGCTGCGGCCGGGCGACGAGATCTCAGGGCCCGTGCGCTCGCCACGCCGGTCGGAGCGCTACCCGTCGCTCGTGCACGTGGAGACCGTCAACGGCCAGAGCGCCGAGCCGCCGCCCGAGCGCCCGCGCTTCGAGGACCTCACGCCGGTCTTCGCCAGCGAGCGGCTCACAGCGCCCGACGGGCTCGACGCCGTTCCATTCGGCAAGGGATCGCGCGTCGCGGTGGGCGGGCCGCCCGGCTCGGGGATCACCACCCTGCTCCGGCGGATGGCGCTCACGCTCGCTGCCTCACACCCCGACGTCGAGCTCACCGTGCTGCTCGCGGGCGTCCGCCCCGAGGAGGTCACCGAGTGGCGCCGCGACTCGGAGGTCACGATCGTAGGTGGCGGCTTCGACCGCTCGGTGGACGAGCAGTCGCAGGCGGCCGAGACCGCGGTCGAGCGCGCCAAGCGCCGCGCCGAGTCGGGCGGCCATGCGGCGATCGTGCTCGACT
This sequence comes from Thermoleophilaceae bacterium, assembly GCA_034664365.1. Taxonomy (GTDB): domain Bacteria; phylum Actinomycetota; class Thermoleophilia; order Solirubrobacterales; family Thermoleophilaceae; genus AC-37. The sequence continues at coordinate 6,684 of JAXDHW010000019.1, read as the reverse complement.
CGCTCGACGCCCTGCCGCCGCCGGTGGCGCGGCGCGTCTTCGGCGCCGCGCGCGCCCTCGAGGAGGGCGGCTCGCTCACGGTCATCGCGTCCACCGGCCTCGCCGGCGAGCCGCAGCGGCTCGCCACCACCCGCATCGTGCTCGAGCCGGGCGACCCGTCGCCGCACCCGCCGACCCTCGCGGCCAGTTCGGGCACTCTCCGCGCCGACCGCCTGTCTGCCTGAGCCGGCCCAGCAGCTACTGGGAGAACTTCTTCTCGTAGGCCACTTCGGCCCACGAGGGCTCCGGTGAGAGCTCGATCACCTCGTAGTCGCGATCCGGCTGCGCGTACCCGAAGCTCCGCGAACGGTCGTCGAAGACGATCTCGAGCTCGCCCTCCTTCACGCGCTGGTCGAGCCAGGCTCCGCGGAATACGAGCCGCCGCAGCCAGTGCACCAGCGACCGCTCGACGTTGCCCGCCAGGTCGGTCCAGCGCGCGACGATGTGCTCGCCGAGCGGGGAGGCGGGCTCGGTCACCTCGCCGTTGACCGCGAGGTTCACGAGGTCCTCACGCTCGGCCCCCTCGAGCGGCCCGGGCACGAAGCCGAGCTTGACCGCGGCCTGCTCGACGCGCTCCGTGAAGTCGCGCTCGTTGAAGGTGAAGCGCAGCTCGCCGTACTCCAGGACGTAATCCGACCCGGACTCGTAGTTTCCGCGTCTGGTTGCGTCCATCATGGGAAGAGGCCGCGCCCGCCCTCCGGGGCCGCACGGCGTCGGCATCGTAACCCCGATTCCTCCCCACGCGAAGAGGCTGCAAAGGACTTTGCACCCCGTCCGGTGACGGGGCGCGGACGCTAGGCGGAGACCTTCGCCCGGCGCTTCTTGTGGCGGCGAATGCCTGCATCCGCCGGCAGTCCGGCGTCCGTAGCCGGGCCCTCGAAGTGCATGATCACCGTCGTGGCGCGGAAGCCGCTCTCCGGATCCTTCTTCACCCGCTCGGACGCCTCGGCGCCGAGCTTCTCGACCTTCTCGAGCGCCCTCAGGAGCTCGCGTGAGATCGCCTTCCACCCCTTGTCGTCGAGCGTGTAGGCGCTGCGCGTCATGTGCGCCTCCTCGCGCTCGAACCCGCCCTCCTCAGCGCCGGCGTTGACGTGGGCGCCGAGCTGCTGGACCCAGCCCGAGACGATGTTCTTCTTGACGATCTCGGGCGTACGTCCCCAGGTGTCGTCGGTGATCTTCGGGCGGATCTGCGCGGTGTAGTGGTGCTCGACGGCCCCGCGCCGCGGGGTGGTGCGGACCAGCTTGATCAGCCCCAGCGAGGCCAGCTGCCGGACGTGGTAGCTGACGTGCGTGAGGGGGGCGTCCAGCTCGCCGGCGATCTCGCTCGGACTGGCCACGCGGTCGTCGAGCATGCTGAGGATGTGGATGCGCAGCGGGTGCGCATACGCCTTGGCGATACGGGGGTCGGTGATGTCAACTGGAACGGTCAATAGGACTCCTCTACTTTGCGCAATCGTAACGTGGATTTCGAGCGGCGGGTGACACGATCCGCGACGTTGGCGCAATGGCGCGCCGAGCTTTTGTCGCATACGACGGCGTGTCGAGCATCGGATTAGCACGTCACCCTAAAGGGTTACGCGGCCAAATCATTGGCGACGCCGCGCAGACGGGCCCGAACGCGGTGCAGGCGGACCTTCACGGTCCCCTCGGGAACGCCCAGCGCGGCCGCCACCTGCCCCTGCGTCAGGTCCTCCTCGTAGCGGAGCCGCAGCAGCCGGCGCTCGTCCTCGCCGAGGATGCTCAGCGCCTGCTCCGTCGCGACCGTGGTCAGGGCCCTGTCGAGCGGCGTCTCGGCTCCGTTGACGGGCGCGGGCTCCGGCTCTGCGTCCGGGATCTCGCTGGCCTGGCGCCTGCTGCGCCGCGCCGCGAGCCGCATGGACTCGTTGCGGGTGATCTGGATCAGCCAGGGCAGCGGCGCGCTGGGCGTGCGGCAACTCGCCCGCTTGCGCCAGGCGCGCATGAAGGCTTCCTGGACCGCTTCCTCGGCGTCGTCGCGGTTCCCGAGGATGCGCCGCGCCTCGCGCAGGCAGCGCTGGCGCGCGGCGGCCCATTCCCATAGGCCCGGGTCGCGGTTGGTTGGCACTGGTATCGGTGCCGGGCCGGGCACTACGGGAGGTTAACCCGCTGAAACGATCCTGACCTATCAACGGGTCTTAGTCGATGTGGCGCCGTTGACGCAGATGCCGGCGGACAACGCCCTCGCGGCGTACGAAACGTTCGCGCCCTTCTACGACCGCTACACCTCCGATCACGGTCACGACGAGTGGATGGCGGACGTCCACGCCATCCTTCGCCGGCACGGTCTGCGGGGCCGGCGCCTGCTCGACGTGGCGTGCGGGACGGGCAAGAGCTTCGTGCCGCTCCTGCGGCGCGGCTACCGCGTCACGGCGTGCGACGCGTCGCCCGCGATGGTGGAGCGCGCCCGCCTGAAGCTCGGCGATCGCGGCGAGGTCCACGTCGCCGACATGCGGTCGCTCCCGTGGCGCGCGTCGTTCGACGTGGCCACCTGCGTGGACGACGGGATCAACTACCTGCTGTCGCTGGGGGACGTGCTGGCGGCGCTCCGCAGCATTCGCGAGGTGCTGGTCCCTGGCGGGCTGCTCGCGTTCGACGTGAACGCGCTCGGCTCGTACCGCGGGTCCTTCGCGGAGGAGAGCACGTTCGAGGCGGACGGGCTGACGTTCCGCTGGCGCGGCGAGGGCAGCCCGTCGATGCCCGCGGGGGAGCTCGTCGCGGCCTTCACGGAGGTCGTCGACGTGGACGGCTCGACCGTCGTCTCAGCGCGGCACGTGCAGCGCCACTACACGACGGAGCAGCTCGCCCTGGCCTGCGCCGAGGCGGGCCTCGAGGACGTGCGCTTCTGGGGCGAGGTGCCCGGGCGCGGGCTCGTGCCCGGCGCCGACGAGCTGATCAGCTCCAAGATGCTGTGCCTTGCGGCGCGGGCGCCGGGGTAGGGGCGGGGATGGGCTGGCGGTCCCGGGCGAGGTACGCGCCCGCGACGGCGAGGACGAGCATGCAGGCCGTGAGGATCACGCGGTAGTCGACCAGCCCGACGCCGAGCACGGCCAGCCCGAGCATGACGGTGTAGGGAACGCCGGCCGTCGCCTCCGCCGCGGTGAACACGCGGCCCTGGAGCTCGCGCGATGTGGCCCGCTGGAGGAGCGTGCTGTAGCCGATGAGGAAGGCGGAGAACCCGGCGCCGCCGATCGCCGAGCCGATCAGCACGGCGACCACGTGCGGGCTCGCCATCACGCCGAGGCTGATGCCGGCGACCACGAGGCCGCCGCCCGCGAGCCGCGCCTCGCCCGAGCGGCGGAGCAGGGCCGGCGCGACGATGCCCCCGGCGATTGCCCCGACGCCCTCGACCGCGAAGATCACGCCGAGGAACGTGGCGGGACGGTGCAGGCCGTGGTCGACCAGCGCGAGCCCGACCACCTGGAGGAGGCCGAGAACCGCCACCGCCGCGCAGAGCGCGAACAGCAGCCGGCGCAGGATCGGGGTGGTGAGGATGTGGCGGATGCCGGCGGCGAGCTCGTCGGCGACGGAGGACTGCCGCCGGCGCTCGATGTCGGGCACCCGCAGCGAAGCGAGGAGGGCCGCCGAGGCGAGGAACGTGGCCGCGTCGAGGATCGCCACCGCGCCGCCGCCCAGCCACGCGAACATCGCGGTGCCGATCACCGGTCCGGCGGTGCGCAGCCCCATCCGCAGCGACTCGAGCACCGCGTTCGCCGGGCCGAGCTCGTCGTCGTGGAGCATCGACTGGAGCAGAGCGCTGCGCGCGGCGAAGAAGATCTGCTGGGAGAGCCCGTACAGGGCGGCGACCACGTAGATGATCCAGACGGTCCCCTCACCGTGTACGGCGAGCAGCGGCAGCAGGCTCGCGGCGGTCACGAGGTCGTTGACGATCAGGACTCGGCGGCGCGGGAAGCGGTCGACGACATAGCCGAGCACGGGCGCGAGAAGGGTCGGCGCGATCATCGCGAAGAAGACCGCCCCGCCCGCGCTCACCGAGCCGGTGATCTGGCGCGCCCAGATGCCGAGTACGAGAATGAGGGCGAGGTCGCCGAACAGCGTCAGCGTCTGTCCGGCCAGCAGCACCCGGAACGGGCGCTGGCGCAGAAGCGAGCGGGTCGAGCCGGGCGAGTCGGCTTCGGCTGACATTGCTAAGTCTGTTTTTAGCATCTCTTCGGAGGTGGGTGCAACCGGAGGGGCGAAGATTGGCGCCCCGGCCCCTTGACGGTGCATGGACACACAGGGCTCGCTCCTGGTGGTCGAGGACGACGACGCGACGCGTGAGTTCCTCGCCGACAACCTGACGGCCGACGGGTTCGACGTCGCCACCGCCGCCGAGGCCGGGGAGGCTGTGCGGGCGATCGAGGTGCGGCGCCCGGACCTCGTCCTGCTCGACCTCGTGCTCGGCGGGGCCGGCGGGCTCAGCGTGCTCGACCGGGTCCGGGCGGCGGATGGTCTGAGCTCGCGGATCGACCCCGATGTCCCGGTGCTCGTGGTGAGCGCCCGGGCGGGCGAGGTGGACCGCGTGCGCGGCTTCGCGCGCGGCGCGGACGACTACCTCACCAAGCCGTTCAGCTATCCGGAGCTCGTGGCGCGGGTGCGGGCATTGCTGCGGCGAGCCGGTGCGCGCCCGCGGCGGGGACTGCTCCGAGCCGGCGATCTCACGGTCGACCCGCTCACCCGCTCGGTGCGGCTGCGCGGCGCGCCCGTCGCGCTCTCCGCCAAGGAGTTCGCGCTCCTGCACGCGCTCGCGTCGGACCCCACGCGGGTGTTCCCGAAGGCGGACCTGCTGCGCGACGTCTGGGGCTACCGGGCGGCCGGGATGAGCCGGACGGTGGATGCTCACGCGTGCCGTCTGCGGCGCAAGCTCGCGGGTGGTGGCCGCGTCTACGTGCAGAACGTGCGCGGAGTGGGCTACCGGCTCACGGAGGTCCCGTGACGGCGGCGCTCGCGCTCGGCTGGATCGCGGCCGCGGCGTTGGTCGGCGTGGTGTGGCGGCAGCACCGGCGGCTGGATCGCGTCGCCGACGCCGAGCACGAGCTGCGCGGCGCGCTCACGGCCTTCGGGCTCGGGGTCGCACGTTTCGCGCGCACGGCGGCGGGGCGGCGGCTGTCGTGGGCGCTCGAGAGCGAGCTGGCGCGGGCGCGAGCGGCGCTCGCGGCGGTCACGAATGCTCGCGGCCGCCACGAGGAGCGCGCCGGGCTCGAGCGGCTCGTGCGATCGGCCGCGGCGGCGTGGGGCTCTGAGCCGAAGGGCATCGCGGTGGAGTGGCCGGCGGAGCTCCGGGGCGTGGCGGTTCCGGCCGGGCCCGTCGCCCAGGTGCTCGGCAACGTGGTCTCCAACGCGGTCGAGCACGGGACGGGGCCGGTTGCCGTCCGGGGCGTCGCCGCGCCCCGCGGGGTGCGCGTGGAGGTCACCAACGAGGCAGGGCCGGATCCGGCGGCCGGAACGCCGGTGGTCCGAGAGAGCGGGCGACCTGGTGCGGACGAGGCCGGACGAGGGCGGGGCCTGCGAATCGCCGGGCGCGCGGCGCGCGCCGCCGGAGGACGGCTCACGGTGGGCCGCGACGCGCACGGGGTCGCGGCGGCGATCGAGCTGCCGGTCGAGCGATGAGCCGCGGCGGCCGGCGGCGGCGAGCAGCCCTCCTACTGGCGCTTGCCGTGGCGTGCGGAGGGCTCGCCGCTTCGGAGGTCCAGGACCGCGAGCAGCGCGCGGAGGCGCGCACGGGTCCGCTGGTGCCCGTGGTGGTCGCTCGGGCGGACCTGCGGGCCGGCGCGGCGCTCACGCCCGGACGGCTCGGACTGGTGAGGATCCCGGCGCGCTACGCGCCACCCGATGCCCTGCCGGCGCCCGCGGAGGCGACCGGGGCGAGGCTGGCGGTGCCGCTGGCGGCCGGCGCGTACGTCACCGGCTCGACGATCGCCCGCGAGGGCTCGGCCGGACGCCTGGGCCGCCCCGCCGCGGGCGAGCGCGCCATCGACGTCGCGGTCGCCGGCGGCTCCGACCTCGCCGATGCCGGACCGGGCACGCGCGTGGACATCCTCGTCACGACCGAGGCGGGGGAGGGGAGAGGCCGCAGCTACCTCGCCCTCGAAGACGTGGAGCTGCTCGGCCTGCGCGAGGCGGGCAGCGACGCAACCGGACCCAACGCCGGCGGCGCCGCTGCACACGCAACCGCCGTCGCAACCCTCCGCGTAACGCTGCGCGAAGCCGTCCTGCTCACAGCGGCGCAGAGCTTCGCCCGCGAGGTCCGCCTGCTGGTGAGGCCACCCGGAGAGCGCCGCTCCCCCCGCGGCCTGGCGATCTACGCGGGCGACCTCTAGCCAGCCACTGAGCCAATCAGCCAACCGAAGCCCCCAGTCCCCGGTGCACCGCGCCGCTCCGGGAGCGGATGCGCCGATGTATCCCCGAGGGTGACTCTCAGGAGCGAAGCGGATGACACCCGAGGGGATATGTCGGCGCAGCCGCGTACACGAACGCCCCTCGCGTGCGCGCGGGACACCCAGCGCAAGGTCCCTCCCAGCCAGGCCCGGAGCCGGTTAAGCCCCCGCGCGCCCCTGCCGATGAGTCACTGAGGCCGCTCCCAGCGGGGCGGCCGACGAAATTATGGCCTCCCCTCCGACGCCACTTAAC
>JAXDHW010000353.1:0-3627 GCA_034664365.1 Thermoleophilaceae bacterium | reverse complement strand
GCGCCGGCCTCCCCCACCTCGCGCAGCACCTCGTCCGCGTCGGGCGCCGAGGCCGCCGGAAGGTTGGGGATCGTCCCGCGCAGGGCGTCGATCCGCTCGTCGACGGACGCCACCTCGGCCTGCAGCTCCTTCACGCGCGACGCCACTCCCTGCATCTCGCGGATCGCCTCGGAGGCGTCACCGCCCGAGCGCTTGGCGTCGGCGATCGCCTGGCCGGCGCGGTTCTGCTCGGCGCGCAGCCCCTCGACCTCCGGAAGCAGCTCGCGCCGGCGCGCGTCGAGCTCGAGCAGCTCGTCCAGCGCGTCCGTCGGGCCGCGGCGAGCGAGCGCGGCACGGACCCGGTCCGGGTCCTCGCGCAGCAGCTTCAGGTCGAGCACGCGGGCGTTCGCCCGCTACTTGGTGCCGCTCGCGCCGGTCTCCTGCGAGCCGAGCTTCTGGCCGCTCGTGGGCGGCGCCTTCTTGCCCGCGTAGCGCTCCACGAACAGCGCGACGTCCTGGGCGTCCTTCCCCACGACCACGTTCGCCGGCATGATCGCCCCGGAGAAGCCGCCGTTGCGGATGGCGAAGAGCACGTCGTCGCGGTTCTCCTTGCGGATGTTGAAGTTGGGCCCGTCGGTGCGCTCGCTCTTGCCGACGACGCCCTCCTGGGCCGATCCGCGGGCGTCGGCTGCCTCGAGCGTGTGGCAGCCGGAGCAGCGCTGGTTGAACAGCGTGGCGCCGTGGTGGAGCGCGGACTCCTTCTTCGGGACGTCGATCTTGCCCGAGCCGCAGCCCGCGACGGCGAGCAGTGCGGCCGCGCAGGCGAGGACGGCGGCGGGGCGGGACATGGCGCGGGATCTTATCCGGGGGTACGGTGGGGCTGCACTGCCCTCAAACCGAGGAGAAGAGATGGCTGACGGCAACCTCGAGCGGATCCAATCCGGCTACGAGGCCTTCGGGCGCGGGGACATCCCCGCCGTCCTCGACATCCTGTCCGACGACATCGAGTGGAACGTGACGGAGGTGCTGCCGCAGGGCGCGCACCTCCACGGGAAGCAGGAGGTGACCGGCTTCTTCGAGCGGCTCGGCTCGATCTGGGAGGGACTCGACCTCGACATCGAGGACTTCGTGGCCTCCGGCGATCGCGTGTGCGTGATCGGGAAGGGGAGCGGGACCGTGGACGGAAAGCAGTCCGGCTACGGCTTCGTTCACGCCTGGAAGCTCCAGGACGGGAACGCCGTTCGCTTCGACGAGTACGCCGATCCGGGGCCCGAGCTGCTCGGGTAACGGAAGGAAACGCGCCCGGGGGCGCGAATCCGTTGGAGCCCCGGCGCCGGGCTGGGCGGTCGATCCGCAGCATTGACGCTTCCCGGCGACCGTCCTCATCGGCGGCGATCAGACCCGGCGTCGGGGCGCCCCATTTAGACGGCTGGTCCCACGACCCCGCGCACGCGGATGGCGCGCGGATACCTGCGCATATCTGCGTCCTCGGGTTCGTCCTTGGCTCCACCAAGGACTTCACCCTGCGTCCTTGATCTGCTTGGTCCCGCGCGCCCCCGCGCACGCGCGGCCGCGGGGACCAGCCGTCTTATCCCTGCGGGAGGTCTATCCCCCTGTGGCCCAGGCGCGCAGGGCCAGCGTGACGATCAGGATCGCGCCGATCGTCATCACCCCGATCTCGCGCATCACGATGCGGCGCGCCATCAGGATGCGTTCCCGGCGGTCGAGCGCCTCGACGTCGTCGACCTGCGCGACCTCGTGCGAGGCCACCGTGATCCGCGTCCCCTCGCTCACGAGCGAGACCACGAGCGGGGCGATTCCGTAGACGTAGTGGATCGCGTCGACGTCGCGGCCCTGGATCGCCAGCACCACTCCGACGACCGCCTCCGCGACGACCGTGGCCTGCGCGGCACGCAGCAGGTACCAGAACAACCTGGACGCATCGCCGCGCGACCAGGCGAACGCCCCCCATGCCGCGGCAACCGCGTTGGAGGCGAGGACGGCCACGCCGAGGATCTCGTGGATGCTCACGGCGCCACAAGCTACGGAGGCCCTTTAGAAAGCGCCCTTTCGCACTATGTAGCAAGTTGTCACAAGCGCGGGTATAACCCCGCCTGCCTCGATGCTGAAGAGCTACCTGCCAGCCCTCGTTTTCGTCGCACTCGGCGCCGGTGTCGGGGGCCTCTTCACATACCTCAACACCGTCCTCGGGCCGAGCCGGCCGAGCAAGGTCAAGTCCGAGCCGTACGAGTGCGGCCTGCCCTCCGAGGTCACGTCGAGCTTCCGCTTCGGGATCAGCTTCTACCTGATCGCGATGCTGTTCATCCTGTTCGACATCGAGGTCGTCTTCCTCTACCCGGTCGCGGTCGGGCTGAGGGCGTTCGGCACCTTCGCCCTCGTGGAGACGATCGTCTTCATCGTGCTGCTGTTCGTCGCCTTCGCGTACGTCTGGCGGAGAGGGGCGCTCGAGTGGAGGTGACGCGGCAGCGCGTGAACGGCGGCGACGACCTCCGGATCCGCCAGCTCCGCGCCCGCCAGATGCTCCGCGGCGAGCTCGAGCCGGACGACCTCGAGCAGTACGTTCAGGAGCGCGTCGGCCTCACGACGCTCGAGAAGGCGCAGAACTGGGCCCGCGCCAACGCTCCGTGGCCGCTCACCTTCGGGCTCGCGTGCTGCGCGATCGAGATGATCAGCGTGGTCGGGTCGCCACGGATGGACGCCGCGCGCTTCGGCGCCGAGGTGTTCCGCGCCTCGCCGCGACAGGCCGACATGATCATCCTCTCGGGGCGCGTCTCGATCAAGATGGCGCCGGTCATCCGCCGCATCTACGACCAGATGCTCGAGCCCAAGTGGGTGATCGCGATGGGCGTCTGCTCGTCGAGCGCGGGGATGTTCAACAACTACGCGGTCGTGCAGGGCGCCGACAAGTTCATGCCGGTCGACGTCTACATCCCCGGCTGCCCGCCCCGGCCGGAGGCGCTGATGTACGGGATCATCAAGCTCCAGAACAAGATCAAGGGGCAGCCCGACCTCGGCTGGCGCGAGCGCTACGGGGCGGAGGGAACGGAAGAGGGGGCCCGAACCGGGGTCGCCAGGGTCGAGGCCGAGGGCGGCGTTGCCTGACGCCACCGGCCTGGAGCTGATCGCCGCCGCGGTCCGCGACCGCCTCGGCGACGATTCCGTCGCCGGCACGAGCTACTTCCGCGAGCAGGCCACGCTCGAGGTCCCGCCGGAGTCGGTGCACGACGCCATCGCGTACCTGAAGGACGAGGCCGACGAGCCGTTCGAGCTCCTGATGAGCCTGCACGGCTGCGACTACTTCCCCGCGGAGCCGCGGCTCGCCGTGCACTACCAGCTCCTGAGCATGGAGCGGATCGACCGGCTCGGCGTGAAGACGCGACTCGGGGCCGACGAGCCCGCGCTCGCGTCGGTCGTCGACCTGTTCCCGGGCGCGGACTTCCAGGAGCGCGAGGTCTACGACATGTTCGGGGTCGTCTTCGACGGCCACCCCGACCTGCGCCGGATCCTCATGCCCGAGGACTACGAGGGCTTCCCGCAGCGGCGCGACTTCCCGATCGGCGGCGAGCCGGTCCTGTTCACCTTCAACGAGCACGAGCTGCCGCGCTGGTATGAGTAGCGACGCCCCCG
>JAXDHW010000302.1:0-3004 GCA_034664365.1 Thermoleophilaceae bacterium | reverse complement strand
CTCGTGACCCAGAACTGGTTGCGGTCCTTGCGCCTGCCGTGCAGGACGAGCCGCGCGCCCGGCTCGAGCTGGTCGGCGACCCACGGCTGGTTGAACCAGATGGCCTTGACCACGCCTGAGTCGTCGGCGATCGTGGCCTCCGCGCGCGAGCGGCCCCACCTGCCGCTCTGCTTGGTGGCCTTACGGACCTCGCCGATCACGGTGGCCTGCTCGCCGGGGACGAGCGACACGATCGGCCGCGCGTCGCGGCGGTCCTCGTGGCGGAACGGAAGGTGCTCGAGCAGGTCGAGCGGCGTGTCGATGCCCAGCACCTCGAGCGCCGCGGCGGTCTTCTTGTGGCGGACGTCGAGCGGCTCGGCGAGGAGCGACGGCCGTGGGATCGATCGCAGGCGAACGGACTCCATGGCCTCCCGGTCGAGAGGGTCGCTGCTGGCGAAGCGGAAGGCGGTCATCCACCCCCAATGATGGCGGTGGTACCGGCGCCTACTCCGCGCAGAGGAGCCACCACCACGCCGGCTGCCCGCCGTCGTGATGGTCGAGCTCGACTCCGTCCGGCACCGTCGCGGCGATCGCGTCCTCGCCGAGCGGCGCCCCCGCCCCCGAGATGCAGGTGACGACCTCGCGCCCCTCGGCCACGCCGGTCATCACCGCGGCGAGCGTCGCGGGCGGGTCGCCCCAGGCGACGAGGTCCTCGCCGACGTACCCGAGCGCGTCGCCCTCCTTGAACCGGCCCGAGGCATCGTCGCGCGCGGCCTCGGCCACGCCGCCCGTGCGAATCCGAGCGAGCTCCCCGTCCAGCGCCGCCGCGTTGGCCGCCGCGTCGGCGGTCGGGTCGAACGAGAGGAGCGCGGGGATCGCGGCCTGCTGCGAGGTGGTCGCCACCATGTGGACCGGCTTCTCGGACAGCTCGGCCGCGCGCTCGGCGGCGAGGGTGACGTTGGCGCTGTTCGGAAGCAGAACGACCTCGCGGGCATCGATCGCGTGGATCCCGGCCAGGAGGTCGTAGGTCGACGGGTTGAGTGTCGGCCCGCCGTCGATCACCTGCGCCCCGAGCCCCTCGTAGAGCGCCGCGATCCCGGGTCCGTTGACCACGGCGAGCGCGCCGCACGCCATCGCGCCGAGGCGCTTGTCGCGCTCGGCCACCTGCTCGCGCATGTCGGCGACGTCGAGCATCGACACCTCGCCCGCATCGCCGAAGAGCGCGACGGCGCGATCGGGGTCGTCGGTGTGGACGTGGACCTTCAGCGTCTTGGGGTCGCCCACCACGAGCACCGAGTCGCCCATCTCCTCGAGCAGAGGGATGAAGCGCGAGGCGCTCAGGCTGCGGCCGGTGACCGCGAAGTTCGTGCAGAAGCGAAAGCGGCTCGACTCGTGCCCGTGCGCGTGGTGCAGGCCGCCGGCCGGCGCCGTGTGGTGCTCGAGGTCGGGCGGGTCGGCCCCGCGCAGGGCGCCGATGACGCCGGCCACGATCACGGTCAGCCCGTAGGCGCCGGCGTCGACCACGCCGGCCTCGCGCAGCGCCGGGAGCTGGTCGGGCCCGCGCTCGACCGCCTCGATCCCCGCCTCGAGCGCCCGCTCGAGCACGTCGGCCAAGAGCTCGTCCTGGGCGGCCGGCGCGACGCCGGGGTCCAGCCGCTGCGTGCGCATGTGGGCCAGCTCGTGGGCCACACGGTGGGCCATCGCGCGAACGGCCGAGAGCATCGTTCCCTCCGCGGGCTCGCGAACCGAGTCGTAGGCGGCGTCGGCGGCCTTGGCGAGAGCGGCCGCCACGAGGATCGGATCGACCAGCTCGCCGGGGCGCGACGCGAGCTCCTCGGCGGCACCGCGAACGATCTGGGAGAGGATCACGCCGCTGTTGCCCCGCGCGCCGAGCAGCGCCGCGCGCGCGACGGCGTCGACAACGGTGCCCCGACCGACCTCGTCGATGTGCTGGCCGTTGATTCGGTCGAGCTCGGTGAGCACGGCGCGGAGCGTCATGGCCATGTTGTCGCCCGTGTCGCCGTCGGCGACCGGGAAGACGTTCAGGTCGTTGACCTCCTGCCTGCGCCCCTCGAGCTCGGCGTAAGCGCTTGCCACCGCCCGCCTGAAGCGGACGATGCTCGGATCGGGCATGGGGGAGTTCTACACCGTGCGGCGACGGTGTTACTCGAAGCCCGCGCGCGGGACCCGCCGTTCGTGTGGGCCCTGCAACTAGCCTGCGAGCCGATGCGCACCGTCTACCTCGGCACCTCGCCGTTCGCCGTCACGGTCCTGGAGCGCGTCGCGGCGTCCGCGCATCGACCGGTCGCGGTGGTCACGCGGCCCGACCGTCCCAAGGGCCGCGGACGCCGCGTGGCCGCGCCGCCGGTCGCCGCGGCTGCCCGCGAGCTGGGGATCGATCTGCTCCAGCCCGAGTCCGTCAACTCGGAGGAGGCGCGCGCTCAGATAGCGGACCTGCGACCCGACGGCGTGCTGATCTGCGCCTTCGGCGCGCTCATCCGCGAGCCGCTCCTGTCGGACTTCCCGATGTTCAACGTGCACCCGTCCCTGCTTCCCCGCTGGCGCGGGGCCGCACCGATCGAGCGCGCCATCGAGGCCGGCGACGCCGAGACCGGCGTGACGATCATGCGGCCCGTAATGGAGATGGACGCCGGCCCGATCTGCCTCCAGCGCGCGGAGCCGATCCACCCGGGCGACGACTACGGGTCGCTCTCCGAGCGTCTCGCCGCGCTCGGCGGCGACCTCCTCGTCGAGGCGCTCGACACCGGGCCGCCGTTCCGCGAGCAGCCCGACGAGGGCGTCACGATCGCCCCGAAGATCGAGGCCGAGGACCGCGTACTCGACCCGGCTCTCGAGGCCGCGCTCCTCGAGCGGCGCGTGCGGGCGCTCACGCCGCATGTCGGCGCCTTCGTACTGCTGCCGGCGGGGGAACGGCTCGGCGTGCGCCGGGCCGCGGTGTCCGACGCCCCGCCCCCACCTCCGTCCGAGTTCGCCGTCGCGGACGGCCGGTTGCTGTTCGGCTGCG
>JAXDHW010000319.1:0-2935 GCA_034664365.1 Thermoleophilaceae bacterium | reverse complement strand
ACGCCCGCGGCCATCGCCTCGAGCGCGGCGAACGGCATGACCTCCGGCCCGAGCGACGGGACGACGACCATCGCGGCCCCGGTGAGCAGCTCCGCGACGCGCTCGCCCGGCACGCGTCCGAGCATCTCCACGGACGCGCCCGAGCTGGCGGCGAGCGCGCGCAGCTCACCCTCGAGCGGACCGTCGCCCGCCACCCGCAGCGGCACGCCGGAGCGCGCCGCCGCCTCGATCGCGAGCCCGATCCCCTTCTCGGTGGCCAGCCGCCCCGCCACGAGCGCGTAGGTCCCGCCCGCCGGCTCCGCGGCCGGCGCCTCGGGGACGTAGTTGGCCAGGACCTCGAGGCGGTCGGCCGGAAGGCCGAGCCGCGCGAGCTGGCCCGCGGCGAACCGGCTCGGCGTGACGAAGCGATCGACCGCCTCGATCAGCTCCGGCTGGTGGATTGCGAGGGCGGCGGTGTAGACCGCCGACTCGGGCAGCGAGCCGCGGCAGTTGAGCAGTAGCCCGGGGACCGTGTTGCGCCCGTGGCAGCGAAAGCACGTCTCGCCGTCGCGGAACGCGACCGCGATCGAGCAGAAGAGGCGGAAGTTGTGGAGGTGCAGGACGACGCGAGCGCCGGCCACGCGCGCGGCGCGCAGGGAGCGCGGCCCGAACAGAGGGTTGAGGTTGTGGAAGTGAACGACGGTCGCACCCAGCTCGCGCACCGCCGCGGCCACGTCCTCGGGCCGCTCGCCGCCGCGCAGCAGGGCGCGGGCGGCCCTCACGTTGCCGGCCGCCGACGACTCGCGCTCGAGCGCGGCGTGGGTGACCCGGGCGTCGCGCAGAGCCGCGAGCTGGAGCGCCACGGCGCGCTCCTCCCCGCCCGCCACCCGGTAGCGGTTGTGGACGACCAGGACGCGTGGCGCGCTCACGCCGTCCCCAGCCCGAGCGCCGGCAGCACCTCGTGCGCCACCACGCGCGCCACCGCGGCCTCCCGGTAGGGAGAAAGCAGCTCGAGCGCGCGGTCGGCGTAGTCCCGGCGCTCCGCGTCGCCGAGCGCGAACCCGGCGCGGAGGGCTCCGGCGAGCGGGTGGGCGCCGACACCCCAGCCCACCAGCGCCGGCGCGAGCTCCCGGGCGAGCGGGAGGGCCTCGAACGACCCGGGCGTCGGCACGGTGACCACGGGCGTGCCCGCCGCGAGCGCCTCCATCGGAGCGATGCCGAAGTCCTCCCAGCGCGAGGCGTTCACGAACAGGCGCGCCCGGCCCACGAGCTCGAGCCAGCGCTCGCGCGGCAGCGCGCCCGCCCATTCCACGCCCGGCGGCTCGGGCACGCCTGCGCGGCGGAGCCAGCGCATCGCCTTCTCGCGGTCCGCTCCGCCGACCACCAGCCGCGCCCCCTTCGGGGCGGCCTCGGCCCACGCCGCGCACAGCAGCTCGAGCCCGCGCTTGCGCGGGTAGCCCGCGTAGGCGACGGCGTCGACGTCGCGCGCGGCCGCCCCCTCGATCGGCTCGATCGGGATCGGCACGCGGACGACGGGCGGGCGGGCGCCGTCCACGGCCTCGGCCGCGCCGTGGCTCACGGGCATCAGCACCGATGCGCGCTCGAGCACACCGCTCTCGCGCCGGCGCTGCCACGCGCCGCCCAGCCCGGGACGGTTGAGAGCGGCCGTGGCGTCGAAACGGATGCCGTACGGCCCCGGCGGGTTTTGGAGCAGGGCCGCCGTGATGGTCGAGTAGACGAACGCGCTCGCCTGCACGCCACGCACCGCGCGCCTGGCCGCGAGGGCCTCGACCAGATCGGTCACCGCCGGGTGCCGGCGCAGCCTGCCGGCCGCGCCGATCGGGACCGTGACCACCTCGCACGTGACGCCGGCCTGCCGGACGAGGGCGGCGAACGCCTCGTCGGAGCGCACGAGACCCGGTGTGGTGCCCAGCGACACGAGCGCGATGTCCGCGACCGGGCTCAAGATCGCTGAGGGTAACCTGCGAGCGTGCAGAGCCCGGTTGTCTCCGTGGTCGTGCCGACCCGCGATCGCGCGGACTACCTCGACGTGACGCTGCGCTCGCTCGCCGCCCAGGACCTGGACGATCCGTACGAGCTGATCGTGGTGGACGACGCCGGCGACGCGGCCACCGCCGCCGTGGCGGAACGCTCCGGCGCACGTCTGCTCCACCCCGACTCGGGCAGCGGACCGAACGCCGCGCGCAACACGGGCATCGCCGCCGCGGGCGCGGCCCTCGTGGCGCTGGTGGACGACGACGTCGACGCCCCGCCGGGCTGGCTGCGCGCGATCGTGGAAGGGGCCGCGAGGCACCCCGAGGCCGACGCGTTCGGCGGCCCCATACGTGCCCGCCTGGAGGGGCCGGCGCCGCGCGCCTGCGGCCGCGAGAAACCGCCGATCACCTCGCTCGACCTCGGCGCAGAGGATCGCGAGGCCGAGCTCGTGTGGAGCGCGAACATGGCCCTCCGGCGCGCGGCGTTCGAGCGCGTGGGGCCGTTCGACGAGCGCTTCTCGACGGGCGGCGACGAGGAGGAGTGGCTGAGCAGGCTGCGGGCGGGCGGCGGCCGCGTCGTGTACCTCGCGGCGGCCGGGCTTGACCACCGCCGCGCCGGCGACGACGCACGGCTGCGCGCGCTCATGCGGAGCGCGTACCGGCGCGGGCGCAACATGCGTTCCTACGACACCGAGCGCGACCGCGCGCCGGGGCTGGGCGGCGAGCTGCGCGTGCTCGCGGGCTGCGGCTGGCACACGATCCGGCGCGCATGCCCGCAGGGGCTCGTGATGGGGGCGCACTCGGCCGGGAGGGTGGTGGAGGCCGTGCGCCCGGCGCGCGAGCGGTGAGCGCCCTGCCCGCCGACCGCGAGTTCCTGTCGGGCCACCGCGGCGACCCGGGGCGCTTCGCACGCGCCGGCGACATCGTGCTCGACGCGCGCCTCGGGCTCGCGCGCGCGGGCG
>JAXDHW010000290.1:0-5527 GCA_034664365.1 Thermoleophilaceae bacterium | reverse complement strand
TCGGGACCCACGCGGGTCAGCACCTGTTCACGGTCGGCCAGCGGCGCGGTCTCGGCGTGTCCGCCCCCGAGCCGCTCTACGTGGTCCGCAAGGATCCGGCCCGCCAGCGCGTGGTCGTCGGCCCGCGCGGCGCGCTCTCGCGCACGCGGGTCGAGGTCGGCGGCGCGCTGCTCCACCGCGCGGCGTCCGAGGTCGACAGCGTCAAGCTGCGCTACCGCTCCGCGGCGGTGCCGTGCCGGGTGGAGGGCTCCCCACCCGCCGGCCGCCACCGCCGACTCACGCTCGACCTCGACCACCCCGTTCAGGGGGTCGCGCCCGGCCAGGTAGCGTGCCTCATGCGCGGCGCCGACGTGATCGGCGTCGCGACGATCCGCGCGGGCGTTCCGAGCGCCGCACGTCAAACGTCCGACAAGGAGGAGCCAGTTGCCGTCTGATCGCATCGAGCTGACCGCGCCCGTGGGCCAGGCCTGGGAGGCGGTCATCCGGATGGTGCTCGGTGGCATCGCGGACCGGCTCGACCTCGGGTTCGACCAGCTCGACGACCTCCAGCTGGCGGTCGAGCGCCTTCTGGCGGAGGGCGACCCGCAGGACCCGGTCACGCTCTCGTTCGAGATCCACGAGAACGGGGTGCGCACGCGCGTGGGCCCGCTGCGGGATGCCGCGCTCGCCGAGGCGCTCCAGGGCCCCGAACCGCCGCCGGGCGTCCTCACGCTGCCGCGCATCCTCTCCACGGTCGTCGACTCGTACGGGGTCGAGGACGCCGCCGACGGCAAGCTCGTCGTCCGACTCGAGAAGCTGACCCGCACCCAGTGACGCCGGTGAAGCAGACGGGCGAGACCGACCGCGAGCTGCTCAAGCGCTACCACGAGGGCGGCGACCCCGCCGCGCGCGAGACGCTGGTGGAGCGGCACCTCCCGCTCGTGCGGTCGCTGGCCCGTCGCTACGCCGGCCGCGGCGAGTCGCTCGAGGACATCGAGCAGGTCGGGGCCATCGGCCTGATCAAGGCGATCGACCGCTACGAGCTCGACCGCGAGGTCGCGCTCACGACATACGCGACGCCCAACGTGGTCGGCGAGATCAAGCGCCACTTCCGCGACAAGGGCTGGGCCATCCGCGTCCCGCGTGCGCTCCAGGAGCTCAACGGCAAGATGGGCCCGACGATCGAGCGGCTCACGTCGAAGCTCGGGCGCTCGCCGAGCATCGCCGAGATCGCGGCCGAGTTCGACACGAGCACGGAGCAGGTCCTCGAGGCGCTCGAGGCCGGGTCCGCGTACGCGCCGCTCTCGCTGTCCGCCGGACCGTCGGGGGAGGACGAGCTCGACCCGATGGAGACGATCGGCACCGACGACGAGGAGTTCGACCGCAGCGAGGACCGGGCGTCGCTCGAGCCCGCGCTGGCGGCGCTCCCCGAGCGCGAGCGGGAGATCCTGAGGATGCGCTTCGAGGACGGCCTCACGCAAACGCAGATCGCCGAGAAGGTCGGGATCTCCCAGATGCACGTCTCGCGTCTGATCCGCCGTTCGCTCGAGCGGATGCGCACCCACCTCGCATAACGAGGAGTACATTCCCGGGCCGTCGAACCCCGTTCGGCACCGTCAACCGGGGGAGGGCCCCTGACAGGCAGCGTCGACTTCGTACGTGAGGCGCCGGGCGATGATGGCTCGGGCCTCCTCGACGTCCAGCCGGAAATCGCAGCGCGCTCACCGTTGCAGCTGTTCTGGCGGCGGCTCCGTCACGATCGGGTCGCGCTCTCGGCCGCGGGCTTCATCACGCTGCTGGTGCTCGTCGCGGTGTTCGCCCCGCTGGTGATCGACCTCGTGGGTGCGCGTCCGCCAAACAAGCAGTCGACGAAGTACCTCGACTCGTTCGGAACTCCCACGGGGCCGAGCGGCGAGAACATCTTCGGCGTCGACCAGCTCGGGCGCGACGTCTTCAGCCGCGTCGTCTACGGCGCACGCGTATCGCTCGAGGTTGCGATGCTGGCCACGGCTCTGTCGGTGGCGCTCGGCGTGCTGGTCGGCATGGTCGCGGGCTACTACCGCGGCTGGGTGGACACCATCCTCTCGCGCTTCATCGACGTGCTGCTCGCGTTCCCGATCCTGCTCCTAGCGCTCGGGATCGGCGCGTCGTGCTCGCTCGGCAACGGGTGCCTCGGCGGGCTCCTCCAGCCGGGGCTGAGCGTCGTCGTCTTCGTGATCGCGTTCGTGAACTGGACCTACATCGCGCGCATCATCCGCGGGCAGGTGCTCTCGCTGCGCGAGAAGGAGTTCGTCGAAGCGGCGCGTGCGCTCGGCGCGTCGGACCGCCGGATCATCTTCCGCGAGATCCTGCCGAACCTCGTCGCGCCGATCATCGTCTACTCGACGCTGATCATCCCGACGAACATCCTCTTCGAGGCGGCGCTCTCGTTCCTGGGCGTCGGAGTGCAGCCGCCGAACCCGAGCTGGGGCGCGATGATCGCCAACGCCACGGAGATCTTCGACACCGCGTGGTGGTACATGGTGTTCCCGGGGGCGGCGCTGCTCCTGACGGTCCTCGCGTTCAACCTCCTCGGGGACGGCCTCCAGGACGCGCTCAACCCCAGAGCAGGGAAATCGTGAAACTTGATGTACTCCACCAGTGGGGGATCCGGTCGTTCGACTGAAGGGGTGGGAATGAGACGGTTTGCGTTCACCGTAATCGCGGCACTGGCCGTACTGGCTCTGGCCGTTGCGGGCTGTGGCAGCTCCGGCAAGGCCAAGCAGGGCGGAACCGTCACGATCCTCGACACCGAGGGCGGGGTCGACAGCCTCGACCCGGGCTACTGGTACTACCAGACCGATTACAAGGAGCTGGGTCCCACGCAGCGCCAGCTCTACGGCTGGAAGCCCACGGAGACCAAGCCCACCCTGGACCTGGCGACCGCGTTGCCGAAGGCGAGCGACGGCGGCAAGACGCTCACGGTGAAGATCCAGCCGGGCATCAAGTACAGCGCGCCGCTCCAGACCCGAACCGTCAAGGCCGCGGACATCAAGTACGCGATCGAGCGCTGCTTCCTGCCGCAGGTCGGAAACGGCTACGCCAGCCTCTACTACTCCGACATCGTCGGTGCCGACGCCGTCAAGAGCGGCAAGACAACTGAGCTGTCGGGGATCACGACTCCCGACGACACGACCCTCGTCATCAAGACCACGAAGCCGGCCGGCGTGCTCACGAGCGGCGGCGCACTCGGCATGCCGTGCACGGTGCCGGTGCCGAAGGACTACGCCCAGAAGTACGACAAGGGCAAGACCTCGACGTACGGCGAGCACGAGGTGTTCACCGGTCCCTACATGGTCGTCAACGACGGCAAGGGCAAGATCACGGGCTACGAGGCCGGCAAGCGCCTCTCGCTCGTGCGCAACCCGAGCTGGGACAAGAAGACCGACTTCAGGCCGGCGTACTTCGACCGGATCGAGGTCAAGGGCGGGTTCGACGCGACGGTGGCCGCTCGGAAGACGCTCACCGGCAAGGCGATGATCGGCGGCGACTACGCTGCCCCGCCGGTGGCCGTGCTGAAGTCGGCGCTCAGCTCGCGCAAGGACCAGGTCTCGATCGAGCCGAGCGGTGGCAACCGCTACATCAGCCTCGACACGAAGGTCAAGCCGCTCGACAACGTGAACGTGCGTCGGGCGATCAGCGCGGCCATCGATCGGACCGCCCTGCGGCAGACGCGCGGGGGACCGACGCTCGGCACCCCCGCGACGCACTTCATCGCGCCGGGCACGGGCGGGTTCGAGGCGGCCGGTGCTGAGAAGGGCCCGGGCTTCGACTTCACGGCGAACCCCAAGTCCGACCTCGCCGTCGCCGCGAAGTACCTGAAGAAGGCCGGCTACGCGAGTGGCAAGTACAACGGGCCGCCGCTCCTGACGGTGGCGGACGACGCGTCGCCCGCGAAGGAGACGGCCGAGGCGTTCCAGAGCGAGGTGGAGCAGATCGGCATCAAGCTCAAGCTGCGGGAGGTCCCGCACGCGACGATGCTGGCGAAGTTCTGCCAGGTGCCGAAGGCGGCTGTCGCCATCTGCCCGAACCTCGGGTGGGGCGCCGACTTCTTCGCGCCGCAGAGCATGATCGCCCCGCTGTTCCACGGGAAGAACATCGTCCCGTCGGGCAACGTCAACAGCGCTCAGGTCAACGACCCGAACCTCAACGCCCAGATCGACAAGGCGATCGCGCTCACCGACCCGGCGGCTGCCGACAAGGCCTGGGGCGAGCTCGACAAGCAGGTCACCGACCAGTCCTACTTCATCGCCTGGTTGTGGGACAACAACATCGGGTTGGAGTCATCCGACGTGAACGGGGTCCCGAGCAAGTTCAACTCGGGTGAGTGGGACCTGGCGTTCAGCTCGCTGAAGAAGTGACGGTTCGCGGTGGGGGCCTCGCGTACGGCGGGGCCCCCAGCCGCGTAGAGGTGACCTGATGGGCCGCTACATCATCCGCCGCCTCCTCTGGGTGGTCGTGCTGCTGTTCATGGTGAGCCTGGTCACCTTCATCGTCTTCTACGCGTTTCCGACCGCCGACCCCGCGCAGCTCCGCGCCGGCCGCCAGCCCAACCCACAGCTGGTCGAGCAGATCCGGCACAACCTCGGCCTCGACAAGCCCTGGTACGTGCAGTACTTCCGCTACATGAAGGCGCTGGTCCTGCACTTCGACCTCGGACGCAGCTACCACTACAACGTCCCCGTCAAGAAGCAGATCTTCGACTCGGTCGGACCGACGGCCTCGCTCGCGATAGGCGCTGCCGTGATCTGGCTCGTGAGCGGGATCGCCATCGGCACGATCTCGGCCATCCGGCGGGGGAAGCTCGTCGACAGGCTCTCGATGGGCGGGGCACTGGTCGCCATCTCGGCCCCCGTCTACTGGCTCGGCCTGGTCGGCCTCTACCTATTCGCCGACGACATCGGCAGGTTCAAGATCTTCCCGGGCGCCGGCAGCTACACGCCGCTGGCCGACGACCCGTGGGCGTGGTTCACCTCGCTGATCCTGCCCTGGCTCGTGCTCGCGGCGAGCTTCGCTGCGTTCTACGCACGGCTGCTCCGCGGCAACCTGATCGAGACGATGTCCGAGGACTACATCCGGACCGCGCGCGCGAAGGGGCTGAGCGAGCGGCGCGTGATCCTCAGGCACGGCGTGCGGAGCGCGATCACGCCCGTTGTCACCGCCGCGGGCCTCGACATCGGGATCCTGCTCGGCGGGGCGATTCTCACCGAGACCGTCTTCAACATCCCGGGCGTAGGACGCCTGGCGTATGACTCGATCCAGAACAGCGATCTTCCGATGATCCAAGGCACCGTCCTGCTCGGCGCGTTCTTCATCATCTTCGCCAACCTCGTCGTGGACGTCCTCTACGCATTCCTCGACCCACGCGTGAGGTACGCGTAGTGACCGAACCGCTGCTCCAGGTCCGCGACCTACAGGTCCGGTTCGACACCGACGACGGCGTTGTGAACGCGGTCGACGGCGTCTCCTACGAGGTGGACCGCGGGCGGGCGCTCGGCATCGTGGGCGA
>JAXDHW010000276.1:0-2792 GCA_034664365.1 Thermoleophilaceae bacterium | reverse complement strand
CTCTTGCTCGAGGATTCGACGATCGCCCGCAACCGCGGCGGGACGGGCGGCCTCGGAGGGCTGGGCTCCGGTGGCGCGGGCGGTGACGCCCAGTCCGGGAACACGCCCGGCGGCGCCGGCGGCTCGGCGAGCGCAGGCGGCGGAGGGGAGGGGGGCGCCGGCGCAGGACTCTTCGCGTCCGGCCAGGCCACGATCGCGCGCGACACGTTCGACTCGAACGCCGGCGGCGATGGAGGCGGCTCCACCGGCGCGCTGGGCGGCGACGGCGGCGCGGCGGCGGGGAATGGCACGGGCGGTGCGGGCGGGGGCGCCAGCGCGGACTCGAGCCCACCCGGAGGAGCGGGCGCGAACATCTACCTCACGCCCCAGGGCTCGGTGAACAGCGCCCTCGAGAACACGACCGTGTCGGGCGGCGTCGGGGGCGACGGGAGCTCGGGCGGTCCCGTGACGGGCGGGGATGGCGGATCCGGACACGGGACAGGGAACGGCGGCGTGGGTGGCGATGCACTCGGCGCGTCCGGCGGCAGCGGTGGCATCGCGGGCGGCGTGCGCGTGAGCGTCGGACCGAGCACCGCAACCCTCACTCATATCTCGGTCGCCTCCAATCGCGCGGGCACCGGGGCGGGTCTTGGGCCGACTCAGGCAGGGAGCGGCGGCCCGGCCGGCGGCGACGTCGGGAGCCTGCCGGGCGCCGGGGGCGCCGCGGTGCCCGGCACGGCCGGCGCCTCCCCGACCGCGGGAGGGCTCGCCAAGGGAGCCGGTGGCACGGCCACGCTCGCGCGTTCGATCGTCGCCGGGAACCTGCCGGACAACTGCACGGCTGGCCTGTTCACCGACGGCGGCAACAACGTGACCCATCCCACGGCCACGTGCCCGGGCACGGTCGCCGACCCGCGACTCGGACCGCTTCAGGACAACGGCGGCCCCACGGCCACGCGCGCGCTCGGGAGCGGCAGCGCCGCGATCGACATCGCCCCCGTCGGCCCGATCACCCTGACGGACCAGCGCGGGGTGAGGCGGCCCCAGCGCCTGGCCGTCGACGCGGGCGCCTACGAGGTCGCTCCGCCCGCCGTCACGACGAGCCCGCACCCGGCCGTCACCCAGACCGGTGCCGTGGTGCTGGGCCACGTCAACCCGAACGCGCGTCCCACGAGCTATCGCGTGGTCTTCGGAGAGACGTCGGCGTACGGGAGTCAGACGCTCGACGCGGACGCCGGCGCCGGGACCACCGTGGTCGTCGTGCTGGTGGCGCTGCGCGGGCTCAGCCCGGCCACGACCTACCACTTCCGGCTCGTGGCCACCAACGCCGACGGCACCTCCGTCACCCCCGACATCAGCTTCAGGACAAAGCCGCCGGACACGACGCCCCCCGTCCTGTCCAACCTCCTCGCCACGCCCCACAGGTTCCGCGAGGGCGGCCACGGCACGACCTTCGAGTACTCGCTCTCGGAGCCCGCTCGCGTGGTCTTCAGGATCGCCAGGACACACATGGGACGGCGGGTGGGCGGGAGATGCCGCAGACCCACGAAGGCGAATCGCACGCACCCGCGCTGCACCCGCTCGAAGCCGGTCGGGAGTCTCACCCAGAGCGGGAAGGCGGGCGCCAACGAGCGGCACTTCTCGGGGCGGGTCGGCGGCCGCGCGCTCCGGCCGGGGTTCTACCGGGCGACGGTCGTGGCGACCGACGGCGCGGGCAACCTCTCGGCGCGCGTTCGCACGCGCTTCAGGGTCATCCAGCGATAGTGCCCGCGGATCCTGGCGCGCAGGTGGGCATCCAAAAGGCGCGAATACGCGCAAGACGAGTCAGATGACCTCCGTGGTTCTATATTTCGACGCCTTGCGATGAAGCAGCGCTCGTTCATCATTCTCGCGGCGGCGCTGGCCTTCCTCTTCATCGGTGTGGTCGGGGTCTACGCGTACGACTCGTCGAACGACGACCAGATCGCGGATGGAGTCAGGGCCGGCGGCGTCGACATCGGCGGCATGAGCACGTCCGCCGCGCGAGCGAAGGTCAAGCACCGGCTCGAGGCTCGCCTCAACCGCCCGCTCTACGCCGTCTACCACGGCGAGAAGTTCAAGCTCACGCCGGCCCAGGCCAGGATTCGGATCAACGCCGATGCGATGGTCGACGAGGCACTCCACAGGAGCCGCGACGGCAACATCCTCAGTCGTACGTGGCGCGGCGTCACCGGCGGCAAGGTGAAGGCCGAGATCGCGGTGAGGGCGAGCTACTCGAAGGCCGCGGTGGCGGCCCTCGTCAAGCGCGTCTCACGCACTCTCGACCGCTCGGCCCAGGACGCGTCGCTCAGCTACGACACCGGCGAGCTGCGTCCGGTGAAGGCGAAGAAGGGCCGCGAGGTGAAGACCGACGTCCTGGCCGAGGACCTCGGTACGGCCCTGTCGCTGCCGGACGGCGACCGTACGGTGCCCGTCAGCGTCGCCTCGACCCGGCCGAAGGTCACCACCAAGGATCTCGCCAAGAAGTACGGGACGGTCGTTGCGGTCAATCGCAACACCCACCGCCTCACGCTCCTCAAGCGCCTGCACGTGGTCAAGGCCTACCCGATCGCGGTCGGCATGCAGGGCCTCGAGACGCCGGCGGGGCAGTACCCGGTGCAGGACAAGCAGGTCGACCCCTGGTGGCACGTGCCGAACAGCGCCTGGGCCGGCAAGCTCGCGGGCCACGTGATCCCGCCGGGCCCCGCCGACCCGCTCAAGGCGCGCTGGATCGGGATCACCGGCGGCGCCGGGATCCACGGCACCATCGAGACCGCCTCGCTCGGGTCCAACGC
>JAXDHW010000266.1:0-3497 GCA_034664365.1 Thermoleophilaceae bacterium | reverse complement strand
CACCTGTACGACCGCCGCGCCAAAGCCGCCGTTCCACTCCCGGGCGTCGACGAGGGCGGTTCCGCGAACCTCACGGTGAGCAACACCGGACTGATCGGCTCCGACCACAACTCCAACGGGCCCGCTCAGGTCTACGACAGCAAGGCCAAGGCGTTTCGCGACGTGGGCTTCGACCCGGTCAATGGCCACAGGCAGACGTGGCTGAGCGGCGACGGCCACTGGCTCGCGACGACCTGCGCCGACCACTGCGTAACGGACCCCGGCGGCGAGCCGGACCTGTTCGTGCAGAACCTCGTGACGAAGACGAACTACGAGATGCCGAATGACATGTTGCCGGACCAGAATGCGGAGCACCCGTGCGTCGACGGCGACGGCAGCCTCGTCGGGGTCAATCTGACCAACCCGGCCCAGCACGACATCTTCCTCTACTCACGCGTGAGCAAGGGGCTGCTGCCGCTGCCGAACGACGCGGTCCGAGATGACGCCAAATGCGCAATCGACCCCGCCGGCCAACACGTCGTGCTCCAGGACGAGGCGACCGGCACCGACCGGCTCTACGACCGGGTGACCGGTGCGCTCGTCCCGATGCCGGGCAAGGTCCAGGGGCAGCTCTACCTGAGCGACCCGTTCGACCTCACGCCGCCCCAGACCACGATCGTCCGGGGCCCGAAGGGCATCGTGGGGAGCCGGCGGGCGCTGCTCGCGTACGCGTCCTCCGAGCCCGGCTCGACGTTCCAGTGCAGCCTCGACGGAGCGCCGTTCAAGGCGTGCGCGTCGCCCAGGACCTACACCGGGTTGAAGGACGGCACGCACACGTTCCGCGTCCGCGCGCGGGACGCCGCCGGCAACGTGGACCCGACGCCCGCAACGCGCAGCTGGAAGATCGGCCTGGCGGTCACCCGCCTCGCGATCAAGCCGAAGTCGTTCAAGAGCAAGAAGGGCGCGCGGGTCACGTTCGTGCTCACGCGCGCCGGGAAGGTGCGCTTCACCGTCTGCCGCAAGAAGAACGGCAAGTGCGTGCGCGTGAAGGGTGCCTTCAAGCGCACGGGCAAGGCCGGCAAGAACACGTTCCGCTTCAGGGGCCGCGTCGCGGGACACACACTCGCGCCCGGGCGCTACGTGCTGATCGCGCGGCCCGGCGGCAAGCGCGCCGGGTTCCGGCTGCGGCGGCCGTAGGGCCGGCGCCTCAGGCGCCGGGTCCAGCCGGGCGGCTGGGCCTCACGGGCAAACCGTTGCCCAGCACTGCCGGCGGATCGGCGTCGGGCATCGTCGACTGGTGGAGCGCGCGCGTGACCTCGTTGAGGACGGTGGCCCGGTTCTGCATCTTCCGCTCGTACTCGCGCACGGTCTTGAGGGTGGTCATGTCGACGCCGTCCAGCGCCGCGACCACGTCCGGCGTGTCGAGAGAGTCATAGCCGGCAAGCGGCTCGGGCTGGCGCAGGTAGCGGAGCTTGTTGTGCACCGCCGGGCGGTCACGGTTCGCTCGCTCGTACGACTCGACCGCGGTGAGCTCGGACTGGTTGAGCTGGCCGAGCTCAGTGACGGCGTCGTGCTCGCCCAGCTTGGCGAAGCGGTCGACCATGGTCTGGTTCTCGCCCTGGCCGGGTTGAAGCGACGGATCGTCGGCGCTGGGGTGGCCGTTCTTGATGGCTTTGAGGAACTTCATGGGGGGACTCCAGTCGTGGTCGGTCAGTGTGTGTCGGGGGGAAGCAGGGCGACAGCCACGGCGGCAGCCGCCGGGCCGCCGTCGTCGAACCAGTGCTCGGAGTCGGCTCGCACCTGGGCGCGAGTGACCTCGCGACGCGCCACGAGACTTCCCACGCGGTCGGCGATCGACTCGTGGTCGGCCAGAGGGCCGCCCCCGCTGCGCGGCGTGATCGCACGGAAACCCACCACCTCGGTGAGTGAGCGAACGGGCTCGAGCAGGGTCCCGCACTCGGGGCACAGGTCCCCGATCGAGTCGTCTGATCCAGCCGAGACATGAAGCCGCGTCCTGCACGCTACGCACTTGAAGTGGGGCATCGCGCCCCCTTTCCCTCCGGGGTACGTGCCGTAATACCTGACACGCGAATCTAGAAATAGTAGTCTAGCGCTTGTGACTCCCGAGCGAACGCCCAATTGGTCATTTCTGACGAACCACGCCCAGGTGCTGCTGTCGATCGCTCGCGATCCGACCATCCGCCTCCGGGAGATCGGCGACGTGGTCGGGATCACCGAGCGCGCCTCGCACAGGATCGTGGGGGAGCTGGAGGACGCCGGCTACATCACGCGCAGGCGCGACGGTCGCCGCAACCGCTACGCGGTCCGGCCCCACCTTCCGCTTCCCGACCCGCTCGCGCGCGACCAGAAGGTTGGCGACCTCCTGAAGATCGTCGGCGCGGGATGAGCGTCGAGCCGCGCCTCGAGGACCTTCGCGTCGAGGCGCGCTACTGGCGCGAGCGCCGCGACCTGTACCGGGCCAAGGCCTTCGGTGGGCGGCCGACCCGTCCCGCCCGGCTCGCCGAGCTCGAGCGGACCGCCGACGGCGCGGAGAAGCGGCTCAGGCGAGCCGAGGCCGCGGCCCGCGGGCCGTCCGGCTAGCGCGCCGCGCCGGCGGGCTCCGGCGTGTGGCGCTGGTGGTGCTGCCGGCCGATGCGCGCGAGGTCGCGGCGCGTGGAGATCCCGAGCTTGGCGTAGATGTTGCGCGCGTGGGTGCGCACGGTCTCGACGCCGATCGAGAGCGTGTGCGCGATCTGGGCGTTGGTCATCCCCTCCTGGAGCAGCTCGAGCACGTCGGCCTCGCGCGGGGTGAGCAGGTCGGGGGCGGGGATCCCGATCTCCTCCGGCTGGTCGGCCGCGGCCGACGCCGAGCGCGGCAGCACGTGCATCCCGCGCGACGCCAGGTGGATCGCGTTGATGATGTCGCGCCCCTGAGTCTCCTTGGAGATGCAGGCGGTGGCGCCGAACGAGAGCATCTGGTTGCACTCGGCCGCCGACGGGCGGTTGGCCAGCACCACCACGCGAGTCTCCGGGTTGCTCTGGTGGATCTGGTAGATCATCGCGGCGTTGGGGAGCGAGCCGAAGTTGAGGAGCACGACGGAGGGGTGGTGCTCGTCGAGCACGTCCTCGATCCCGTCGAGGTCCACGTCGCTCGCCACCAGCTCGAGGTTCGGGTCCTCGGCGATGAGCGACCCAAGGCTGATCGACACGAGGTCCTCGAAGCGGGCGGAGACGATGGTGATCCGGGCCGGCACGGGCGCGGATATTACACGAGCCGGGGGAGAATGGGTGAGCTTCCCGTCCCCCTAACCTCCCCCTAACCCTCACCCCTGGTCCCCTCCCAAGATCACCCCAAGTTCACGCACGCGGGGGGACGTAAAGCCCGGCCCAGTCGGGAACCATTCACTTACCGGAAGGGAGCTCCGGTTGAGACTTCCAAGCTTCCCAGGGCGCGTAGGGGTACGCCGCACCGCGAGAACCGGCCAGTTCGCTGGCCGGTTTTTCGCGTTCTAGGGCCT
>JAXDHW010000264.1:0-7816 GCA_034664365.1 Thermoleophilaceae bacterium | reverse complement strand
GCGCGCACGACTGTGCGTCGAACACGCTCTTCAACCTGTCGCACCTCGGCTGCACGATCCCCCCGAACGCCGACACGTACTGGCTCGGCGACGCCGGACCCGGCCCGTCCTACATCGAGGCCGAGGGCTGGAACCACGCCTACACGCAGAAGACGACGATGTGGATGGCCCACAACGTGGTGCACATGGCGCGGATGCTGAAGCAGCACCCGATCCCGCCCGAGGGCAACACCGTGCCCGACTGGCAGCCGATGGATGACAGGGACGCGCGGAGGAGAGAGGGCGCCGGACACCTCGGCTGAGTAGGCTGCCGCCCGCATGAAGCTCGAGGGCATAGGAGCGCTGGTCGCCGGCGGGGCGTCCGGCCTCGGCGAGGCGACGGCCCGGGCGCTTGTGGAGCGCGGCGCGCGCGTCGCGATCGCCGACCTGAACGAGGACCGGGCCAACGAGCTGGCCTCCGAGCTCGGCGACGCGGCGGTCGCCTTCCGCTGCGACGTGACCGCCGAGGGTGACGTGGAGGCTGCGGTTGCGGGCGCGGTCGAGGCGTTCGGGGAGATCCGCCTCACCGTGAGCTGCGCCGGGATCGGCTGGGCCGAGCGCGTGGTGAGCAAGCGCGGGGCCGCACAGCTCCAGCCGTTCGAGACGGTCGTGCGGGTCAATTTGATCGGGACCTTCAACGTGCTGCGCTACGGCGCGGCCGCGATGTCCGCGAACGAGCCCGACGAGGGCGGCGAGCGCGGCGCCGTGGTGATGACCGCGAGCATCGCGGCCTTCGACGGGCAGATCGGGCAGACCGCGTACGCCGCGTCGAAGGGCGGCGTGGTGGGGCTCACGCTCCCGGCGGCGCGCGACCTGGCGCGTCAGGGCGTCCGGGTGGTCACGATCGCGCCGGGCCTCTTCGACACCCCCCTCCTCGCCGCGCTCCCGCAGGAGGCGCGCGACGCGCTCGGCGCGTCGATCCCGTTCCCGTCGCGGCTGGGCAAGCCGTCCGAGTACGCCGAACTCGCATGCCAGATCGCCGAGAACCCGATGCTGAACGGCGAGACGATCCGGCTCGACGGCGCGCTGCGGATGCCCCCCAAGTAAGGGGTTTCCCTAGACTTCCCGGCCCGGGCGCGCGAGCGCCCGTTTCGCCGCCAGCCCCCGGAAAAGGACCTCATCCATGCCTGAAGCAGTAATCGTCGACGCCCTGCGCACCCCGATCGGACGTGCCTTCAAGGGATCGCTCACCCAGGTGCGACCCGACGACATGACCGCGTACGTGATCGACCGGCTCATGGAGCGCAACCCTGACGTCGACCCGGCGACCGTCGAGGACGTGATCTGCGGCTGCGGCATGACGCAGGGCGAGCAGGCCTACAACATCGGCCGCATCGCGGTCCTGCTGTCCGAGAAGCTGCCCGACTCGGTGACGGGCTCGACGATCGCGCGCTACTGCGCCTCGAGCCTCAACGCGATCCGCATCGGCGCCGACGCGATCAAGGCGGGCGACGGGGACGTGTACATCGCGGCCGGGGTCGAGTCCGTGTCCCGCGCGGGCCCGAACAGCGAGGCCACGCTGCCCGACACGCAGAACCCCAAGCTGCAGGGCAACGACGGCACGCACAACGCGTACATCTCGATGGGCGAGACGGCCGAGAACGTGGCCGACCGCTTCAACGTCACGCGCGAGGCGATGGACGAGTACGCGGCGCGCTCCCAGCAGCTCGCGGTGGAGTCGCGCGACAGCGGGTTCTTCGACCGCGAGATCGTCACGGTCGACACGCCGGACCACGGCGAGGTCGCGAAGGACGACGGGCCGCGGCCGGGCACGACCAAGGAGAAGCTCGCCGAGCTGAAGCCGGCCTTCCGCGAGGAGGGCGGCCGCGTGACGGCCGGCAACTCGTGTCCGCTGAACGACGGCGCCGCCGCCGTGCTGCTCACGAGCGAGGAGCGAGCGAAGGAGCTCGGCCTCAAGCCGCGGGCGCGGGTGATCGCGTCGGCCACGAGCGGCCTCGAGCCGGAGATCATGGGCGTCGCGCCGATCGGAGCGATCCACAACGTGCTCCAGCGGGCCGGCATGACGATGCAGGACGTGGACGTCGTCGAGCTGAACGAGGCGTTCGCGGCCCAGGTCATCCCGATCATGGAGAAGTGCGAGATCCCGCTCGAGAAGCTCAACCCGCACGGGGGCGCGATCGCCCTCGGGCATCCGTTCGGCATGACCGGCGCGCGGATCATGTGCACGCTGCTGAACGACCTCGAGACCGACGACAAGACGATCGGGATCGAGACCATGTGCGTGGCCGGCGGCCAGGGCATGGCGATGCTGGTCGAGCGCCTGAACTGACCCGAACGCCCCGTTAAGGGGACTGTCCCCTTAACACAGCAGTGGCTGGAAAATCGCCGGATCGCCCGCTGGGGGACTGTCCCCAGCGGGGGCGAACGGCGTGTTAAGGGGACTGTCCCCCTTAACCGGTGATGCGCGCTTGGAGGCGGCGCATTCCGGCCAGCCAGCGGTCGTAATCGGCGCCCTTGCGGCGGAAGAACTCGAGCACCTCGGGGTGCGGGAGGACGAGGAACGTCTCCGCGCGCAGGGCGTCCACGACGGCGTCCGCCACCTGCTCGGGCTCGAGGACCGTGCCGGCGGCCGCGACCACGCGGGTGCCGAGACCCTGCTCGCCCGCCTCGGACAGGCCCGCCTGGAGCATCCCGGTGTTCACGCCCATCGGGCAGAGGCAGCTCACGCGCACGCCGCGGTCGCCGTAGGTCACCGACAGCCACTCCGCGAATGCGACGGCCGCGTGCTTGGTGACCGAGTACGGCGCCGAGCCGATCTGCGTGAGCAGGCCCGCGGCGGACGCCGTGGTGAGGAAGTAGCCCTCGCCGCGCTCGAGCCACTCGGGCACGAGCCGGCGCGCGGCCAGCACGTGCGCGCGGACGTTCACGTCGAAGGCGAGGTCCCAGAGGTCGTCGGGCGTGTCGAGTCCGGTTCCGGTGCCGATGCCCGCGTTGGCGCAGAACAGGTCGACCGGTCCGAGCTCGTCCGTCGCACGGTCGATCAGGGCCTCGACCTGATCCTCGACCGCCACGTCGCACCCCATCCCGAAGGCGCGGTCGCCGATCTCCGCCGCCACGGCCTCGGCGCCGGCGCCGTCGAGGTCGGCCACCGCGACGCCCCGCGCACCCTCCTCCGCGAACCGCCGGGCCAGCGCGCGGCCGATCCCCGAGGCGCCCCCGGTGACCACCGCGACTCGGTCGCGCAGCTCCACGCCGTCAGCCCGCGGCCGGCACGCGCTCGCGCTCGACCCGCTCGACGAGCGCCGCCATCGCGTCGACGATCTGCGGCCAGGCCCCGCGCGGCAGGTCGTGGCCCATGCCGGGGATCGTGAGGAGCTCGGCGCCCTCGATCGCGGCCGCCGTGGCCTGACCCGAGGTGAGCCGAATCAGGGGGTCGTCCTCGCCGTGGATGACGAGCGTCGGGACGCGGAGCGAGCGCAGCCGCTCGCTGCGGTTGCCCGACGCGTAGATCGCGGCGAGCTGGCGGCCGAAGCCGGGCGGGTCGTAGCCGCGGTCCCAGGAGCGGCCGGCCCGCTCGCGCAGGTAGTCCTCGTCGATCTCGAACCCGGGCGACCCGAGCACGCGGTAGCTCGCCACCGAGCGCTCGATGAGCTCCTCCCGCGACTGCGCCGACGGCTGGAGGAGCACGGCCTGCGCCTCCTCCGTGGCGCCGGGCAACTCCGGGTCGCCTGTCGTGGACATGATCGAGATGAGGCTGCGCGTACGGTCCCCGTGCTCGAGCGCGAACGTCTGGGCGATCATCCCGCCCATCGACGCACCCACGATGTGCGCGCCGTCGATCTCGAGCGCGTCGAGCAGCCCGGCCACGTCGTCAGCCATGTCCGAGAGCGTGTAGGGAGCCGACGAGGTGTCGCCGTTCAGGACGGCCGAGATGTCGACCTTGCCGGCCTCGTCCAGGTGCGTCGACTCGCCCGCGTCGCGGTTGTCGAACCGGACCACGTACAGCCCGCGGCCGACCAGCTCCTCGCAGAACCCCTCGGGCCAGTTGATCATCTGCGAGCCGATGCCCATGATCAGCATCAGCGGCGGATCCGAGGCCTCCCCGAACGCCTCGTACGCGATCTCGATCCCGTTCGCCTGCGCCCGCTCGACCGCCATGAGGGGCGCGAGGTTAACCGGAGCAGGCCTCGGGTAGCGCCTCCCCATGCCGAGCTACTTCCACTTCTGCGCACACGAGCAGTTCCCGCCCGACGACCTGCTGCGCCAGGCGGTCGCGGCCGAGCGAGCCGGCTTCGACGGACTCGGCTGCTCCGACCACCTCCAGCCGTGGTGGGAGCCGGGCGAGTCGGGACACGCATGGGTGTGGCTCGGCGCCGCCGCGGAGGCGACCGAGCGGGTGCCGCTCGGCACGGGCGTCACGCCGCCCGGCCCGCGCTACCACCCCGTGCTGATCGCACAGGCCTGGGCCACGCTCGAGACGATGTACCCGGGCCGCCCCTACCTCGGGTTCGGCTCCGGCGAGTCGCTGAACGAATCGCCGCTCGGCGCCGACTGGCCGTCCGTCGGCCGGCAGATCGAGCGCATGGAGGAGGCGCTGGAGCTGATCCACCGCCTATTCGATGGCGAGCGGATCGACCACGAGGGCAGGCACTTCAGAACCAAGCAGGCCTACCTGCACACCCGCCCCGAGCGGCGACCGCCGATCTACGTGTCCGCCTTCGGACCGCAGGCCGCCGCCGTCGCCGGCCGCCACGGTGACGGCGTCTGGACGCTGGCCGACCCCGAGAAGGTGCCGGAGATCATCGACGCGTAC
Source organism: Thermoleophilaceae bacterium (assembly GCA_034664365.1). Lineage (GTDB taxonomy): Bacteria > Actinomycetota > Thermoleophilia > Solirubrobacterales > Thermoleophilaceae > AC-37. The sequence goes on along the minus strand of JAXDHW010000264.1, from coordinate 3,003 downwards.
CGCGGCGCCGCCGAGGACGCGGGCAGGGAGCCCGGCGAGATCCTGCTCCAGGCTGGCTTCTCGTGGGCCGAGGACGACGACGCCGCGCTGGAGGGCGCCCGCGTGTGGAAGGGAGCGCAGCCGGCCGAGTTCTACACCGACGACTGGCACGACCCAAAGGCGATGTACGAGCGCGGCGAGGAGCAGCTCTCGGACGACGACCTCAAGGAGAGCTTCATCATCGGCTCCGACCCGCGGATGCACGCCGAGCGGATCCGCGAGGTGGAGCAGCTCGGCGCCACGATCGTCGTGCTGATGAACAACTCGGGCGCGGACCCGCACGGCGCGATCCGCACCTATGGCGAGAAGGTGCTGCCCGCCCTCAAGAGCTGAGGACGAGCAGCACTCCCCGCACGGACTACTTCAGGCCGTTCGCCGACAGGAACTGGTCGGCGACCTTCGCCGGATCCTGCTTGTCGAGGTCGACGGCGCCGTTCATCTTGCGCATCGCCTCGGTGGTCAGCTTCGCGCTGATCGCGTTGAGCGTCTCGGCAAACGCCGGGCCCTCCTTCGCGAGCACCTTCTTGCTCACGACCGGGGCGACGTTCTGGAAGCCGAAGATGCCCTTCGGGTCGGTCAGCACCGTGAGCTTGCCGCCCTGGAGCTGGCCGTCCGTGGTGAACACCGCGGCCACGTCGATCTGGCCGTCCGCGAGCGCCTTGTACTGGAGCCCGATCGCCAGCGGCTTGAACTGGATGTTGTTCAGGCCATAGGCCTGCTTCATCCCGACCACGCCCTCGTAGCGGGTCTTGTTCTCCGGCGGCGCGCCGAACGTGAAGCTCTTCAGCTTCTTCAGGTCGGCGGTCGACTTGAGCCCGTTCTTCTGCGCGAAAGCCGGCTTGACGGCCAGCGCGTCCGCGTTGAAGAACGGCGTCTTGTCGAGGAGCTCGAAGCCGCGCTTGGCCTCGAACGCCTTCGCGCGCGTGTACGCCTCGTCGGCGCTCTTCGGGCGGTTCTTCTCCTCACCGGCGAGCACGGTCACGATCACTTCCATGTACTCGGGGTACATGTCGATCTTGCCGCTCGTGAGCGCCTTGTCGACGACCTCGGAGCTCCCGATGTTGCCCTTCAGGTTGACCTTGAAGCCCTTCGCCTCGAGGCCCTGCTTGTAGAGCTGGCCGAGGATGTACTGCTCGGTGAAGTTCTTGTCTCCGAGCGTGACCGCCGGCTTGCCCTTGCCGGGGAGCGCCCCCGACGACTGCGTGCTCGAGCTCGAGCTCGAGCTCTTCTTCTTGTCGCTCGAGCCACACGCCGCAACCGCAGCGGCGAGGACCAGAGCCAGCACGACGCTCGTGAGTGAGCGCAAGCTGATCCATTTCATGTCCACTTCCCCCTTCATTTGCGTGTCCCCGCGGTCTCGACCACGGGACCTACCTCCGGCGCTCCTCGACGCAGCCCAGCCGGCGTAACCAGCCGCTGGATCAGCGCGAAGAGACCCTCCACGAGTAGCGCGAGCCCGGACACCCACATGGCCGCGGCCAGGACGCCCGGGAGCCTGTAGCTCGCCTGGTTGAAGATGATCTCGCCGAGTCCGCCGCCGCCCGCGAGCGCGGCGAGGATGGCTGTGGAGACGACGTACACGGCCGCCGTGCGGATGCCCGCGAACAGGAGCGGCAGCGCCAGTGGCAGCTCCACCCGCAGGAGCACCTGGAGCTCGCTCATCCCCATGCCGCGCGCCGCCTCGACGGCCTCGCGGTCGACGCCGTCGACGGCCACGTATGCATTCGTGAGGAGCGGCGGGACCGCGAGCACGACGAGCGCCAGCATCACGTTCGTGAAGCCGAGCCCGAGCACGCCGATGCCGATGGCGATCACCGCGAGGCTCGGGAGGGCACGCCCGACGTTCGACACGTTGATGGCGAGCCACGCGCCCCGGTGCAGGTGGCCGAGCCACAGCCCGAGCGGGATCGCGATCACGAGCGCCACGCCGATCGCGGCGGCGGCCAGGAGCAGCTGCTCCACCGACTTGTCCACGAGCAGCGAGCTGTTGTCGCCGATGAACGTGATCGCGTCCTTGAAGTCGTTCACCGCGCCACGCTCCTCCCGGCCCACGGCGTGAGCACGCGCTGGGCGCCGGCGATCAGGAGGTAGGCGATCACGGCCAGCAGCGTGGTGAGCGCGCCGGCCGCGATGAACTCGGTGTTGAACGACGTCTGGAGCGCCTTGAAGATCGGCCCGCCAAGACCCTCGTCGACGATGAAGGCGCCGACCGTGGCGAGGCTGATCACCGTGACCGTGGCCACCTGGATTCCGGCCAGGATCTCAGGCACGGCCAGCGGCAGCTCCACGCGAAAGAGGGTCTGGGCACGCGTGAGGCCCATGCCGCGCGCCGCCTCGCGCACCTCTTCCGAGACGCCGCGCAGCCCCACCACGATGTTCCGGAACAGGATCAGCAGCGTGTACGAGACGAGCGCGACCTCGACCGTCGTCGTGGTGAGCCCGGTGATCGGGACCAGCAGCTGGAACAGCGCCGCGCTCGGGATCGTGAACAGCAGTCCGGTGAGGAGCGTGATCGGCGTCTCGAGCCGCACGTAGCGGTAGGCGACGAGCGCGAGCGCGAACGAGATCACGAAGCCGATCCCCACCGCGATCAGCGTGAGCTTGACGTGGTCGATCAGCGCCGGCTGGAACGTGTTGCCCCAGTGCGCGCTGAACCAGTCCCAGCAGAAGAGCTTGTCCTGGCGGACGCACGAGTTGGCGCCACCCCCGCCGAAGTCGGGGATGACCGTCTGCGCCACCACGGCCTTGGTCGCGAGCGCGTGGATCACAGCGCGGCCCTCGCCTCGAGCGGCGGGGCGGCCGCCGCGGCACCGGCCGCGAGCGCCTGGCTGATCAGATCCGCGCTCACGAGCCCGGCGAGCCGCCCCTGGTCGTCGACCACGACCAGGTGGCTCCCCGTCTGCGACAGCATCACCGACAGCGCGTCGCGCAGCGGCATCTCCGGCGTGCCGACGGTCTCGAGCG
>JAXDHW010000257.1:0-5364 GCA_034664365.1 Thermoleophilaceae bacterium | reverse complement strand
TAGGACTCGCTTCGCTCGAGCAGCGCGACGCACTCGATGTGCGGCGTCTGCGGGAACATGTCGACCGGCCTGACCGCGCTCAGCCGGTAGCCGGCGTCCACGATCTGACGCGCGTTGGGGGCGAGCGTCGTGGGGTTGCAGGACACGTAGACGATCCGGCGCGCCTCGGTCTCGAGTAGGCGGCGGACGATCTTGGCGGACAGTCCCGCCCGCGGCGGATCGACCACGACCACGTCCGGCTTGCCCGCCTGCTCGACCAGCGGCCGGACGCTCGTCCTCACGTCGCCCGCGAAGAAGCGCGCGTTGTCGATCGCGTTCAGGCGGGCGTTGCGCGCGGCGTCGTAAACGGCGCGCTCGACCTGCTCCACGCCCCAGACCTCACCCGCAACGGTGGCGAGCGCGAGGGCGATCGTCCCGATTCCCGAGAACAGGTCGAAGACGCGCTCGCGTCCCGTGAGGCTCGCCAGTTCGGCCGCGCTGCCGTAGAGACGCTCGGCCATGTCGGTGTTGACCTGGAAGAACGCCTCGGGCGAGACCTCGAAGCGGAGGCGGGCGCCGACCACGTCGAGCTCCTCGACGATCTTCGCGGGACCCTTCACCTGGCGCATCTCGCCGTCGCGGGTGGTCTCGGAGACCCCGCCGGTGCGCGTCCACATGAAGCTGTCGGCGCCCGCGATGGCCGCGAGCTCGTCGACCTGGAAGTCGCCGGCGCTCGTGACGATGCGCGCCTGGAGCATCCCGGTTCGCCGTCCCTCGCGGACGACCAGGTTGCGCAGGAAGCCGGAGCCGTCGCGACGGTCCCACGGCGACAGGCCCTGCTCGCGGCACCACGCCTTCACGGCCTCGCGCACCTCGTCCACCCGTTGCGAGGCGAGCACGTCGTCCGTCACGTCGTCGATCTCGTTCCAGCGCCCCGCCCTGTGGAAGCCGAGCACGAGCTCGCCGCCGTCGCCCGCGCCGAACGAGTACTCGAGCTTGTTGCGGTAGCGCCACTGCTCGACCGCCGGGACGATCGGCTCAACCGGCGGCTCGTCGAACCCGCCGATGCGTTCGAGCGCCTCGCGCACCTGCCGCTGCTTCTCCTCGAGCTGGCGCTCGTAGGGCAGCACCTGCCACGGCGCGCCGGGGTGCGGGGCGCGGGGCTCGATCCTGTCCGGGCTCGGCTCGAGCAGCTCGACGACGCGGGCCTCCGCATAGCCGCGCTTGGCCTTCGTCACCACGGCGCGGACCCGGTCCCCCGGGATCGCGCCCTGCACGAAGACCACGAAGCCGTCTGTTCGCGCGACCCCGTTGCCGCCGTGCGCGAACGAGTCGACGGTCAGGTCGAGCTCCTGGCCGCGCGTGGGCCGCGCGGCGCGAGCCTGGTCGGTCGTCGCCTGGGACACGAGACCTATGCTGGCAGGCCGATGGAGGTCGACACCTACCGCGCCGGGGTGGAGCAGTTCATGGAGGAGCTCGAGCGCGAGTACGTGCTCCACCTGTCGGGGCGCAAGGTGGAGTTCGAGATCGAGCCGATCTACGAGCGTCACGCGGCGCTGTTCGCGCGCGACACGGCGCTCGCGCTGCGCACCGGCGCCCCGCGGGAGCTCGCCCGCTTCGCCGCCGAGGGCCACATCGGCCAGGCCGTGAAGGCCGAGACAGCCGAGATCGCACGGCGGGAGGCGACGCTCACGGTGGAGCTCGACGGAGCCGAGCTGCCGTACCGGCAGGCGAGCATCGCGGTGGCGAACGAGCCGGACCCCGACCGGCGGGCCGCGCTCGAGGCGGCGCGCCTCGCGGTCATGGACACGGAGCTCAACCCGCTGCACGTGGAGGCCCACGAGCGGGCCGCGGCGCTCGCACGCGAACTGGGCTTCGCCTCCACGCTGGCGCTGTGCGAGGAACTGGGCGGCCTCGATCTGCGCGACCTGGGGCGCCAGTGCGAGCAGTTCCTGGCGGCCACCGAGCCGTGGTACGAGGAGGTGGTGGCGCCGGAGCTGGAGCGTGAGCTGGGCTTCGGGTTCGAGCGGTTCCGGCGCTCCGACATCGCCGCGCTCATGCGGGCGCCGGGCCTCGACTGGGCGTTTCCCGGCGACCGCCTCGTCGAGTCGTACGAGCGCACCCTCGTCGGACTGGGGCTCGACGGCGGCGGCGTGCTGCTCGACCTCGAGGAGCGTCCCAACAAGTCCCCGCGCGCCTTCTGCGCGATCGTGCGCGTGCCGGACGAGGTGCACCTCGTGATCGCGCGGATCGGCGGCCGCGACGACTACGAGGCGCTCATGCACGAGGCGGGCCACGCGCAGCACTACTCGCGCGTCGAGCGCGAGCTGCCGGCGGAGGCGCGCCTCCTGGGCGACGCCTCGGTCACCGAGGGGTTCGCCTTCCTGTTCCAGCACCTCATCTCGTCACCGCCATGGCTCGAGGCGATCCTCGGCGTGACCGAGCCGCGCGGCCTCATCCGGCACACGCGTGCCACGCGGCTCCTGATGCTCCGCCGCTACGCGGGCAAGCTGCTGTACGAGCTGGAGCTCCACGGCGGCGAGCTGGACGGCCGCGCGCCCGAGCGCTACGGGGAGCTTCTTTCGAACGCGGTCCACGTCGAGTGGCAGCCCGCGAGCTGGCTCACCGACGTCGACGCCTTCTTCTACGCGGCACGCTACCTGCGCGCCTGGGCGTTCGAGACCCACCTCCGGCGCGTTCTCGCCGACCGCTTCGGCCCGAGCTGGTTCGCGGAGCCGGAGGCCGGAGGGGTGCTGCGCGGACTGTGGCGCGAAGGCCAGGCGCGCACTGCCGACGAGCTCCTCGACGAGCTCACCGGGGAGCGGCTGGACCTCGCGGCGGTCGCCCGCGACCTGGCGCCGGGCTAGCAGCGCCGGGGGCTAGCTCAGCTTCGTCTCGATCGCGTCGAGGACCGACTTGCGGTTGGCGTTGCGGCGCTCGTAGTCGCGGACCTTGCGCAGCTCGGCCGGCGTGAGCGTGTCGAGCCGGCCCTGGACCTGCGCGGCGGTCAGGTCGTCGTAGCCCAGCACCGGGAACGACGGTCCGACGCCGGCCACCCTTCGGGCGCGGTCGGCCTGGGCGAGCGCCACGTCACCCGCGCCGCGGACCCGCGTGCGGGCGCGCGTCGTGGCGTCCTCGACCTGCGCTCGGGCCCGGCCGGCGGCCTTGCGCGCGTCCTTCATCTGGTCGCCGCCGCGGCCGAGCAGCTGCTCCAGGTCGCCGAGCACGTCGTTGGTCTGCTTGCGTCCGCGCTCGACGAGGCTGCGGGCGAGGTCCTGAGCGTCGTCGGTCGTCATGCGCCCGCGACTCACCGCGTCGTCGAGCACCTCCTGGATCCGGTCGCGCGTGAGCATCACGAGGCTGAGCGGTGCCACGACCCGCTTGGCGATCGCGTCGCGCAGCTCGGCCACGCTCTTGCCCGAGAACTCGGACGCCGGCGTCGCGGCCGCGGAGCCCGCCTGCTTCGCGCGCTTCTGAGCGGTCTGCTGGCGCCCGCGTGCCTTGCCGCCCTTGCGCGCCGCGGTCTTGCGCTTGGTGGACGATCCGCCGGAGGTGCTGCGCGACTTCGAGGCGGAGCGGGAGCGAGTGGACGCGGAAGTCGACTTGGAGCTGCTTCGGGGCGACTTGCTCTTCGTCGTGCGGCTCTTGGTCGAGCGGCTCTTGGCGCCGCCGCTTCGACTCGAGGAGCTCCTCTTGGTGCCTCCCCTGGAACCTCCGGACGTCTGGGCCATCTCGCTCTCCTCTCTCGCTAAGTCCAGCGGATGGTTAACCCGCGACCTGCACTATTCCACCTCGAACGCCGCGACGACGGGCGCATGGTCGGACAGCCGGATCGCGAGGCCGTCCCGATCGCGGACCTCGCGCCGCTCCGGCGGAAGCGCGTGCGGAGCCTCCGTCGCACGCAGCCCGCGAACGAGCAGGTGGTCGATCGCGCCGGTGGCCGTCGGGGCCGCCAGCCCGTGCCGTTCCGCAAGCGCGGCGAAGGCCTCGGGTGCCCGCGCCGGCCGCAGGTTTAGGTCGCCCCCGAAGAGCAGCGGCGCGCCCGCCGCGAAGCGCGCGGCACGCTCGGCCGCGGCCAGCACCTCCGCGGCCCGGTCGCCGGTCGACGCGTGGAGATTTGCCACCGCCAGCTCGCGGCCGCCCGGCTCGCGCAGCCGGGCAAGCAGCATCCGGCGCCGCTCCGGGCGGCGGGCGACCGTGACCCGCTCCACCTCGGCAGCCGTCCAGGGCGGACGCCACAGCAGCTGGTTGGACCCGCCCTCGTTCGATGCGATGAGGTCGGGGTTGGCCCGAGCGAGCGCCGCGCGCAGCACGTGCGGGAAGTTGCGCGAGGTGAGCGCCGACGCCCCGCCGGCCCCGGCCGCGGCGGCGAGCGGGCGCAGCCAGTGCGGCGGTGCCTCCTGGAGCAGCGCGACGTCCCAGGGGAGCGCGGCGAGCAGACCGGCGACCTCGTCCACGAGCGGCCGGTTCACCTGCGCGTGGCCGGCGCTCCGCTCGGTCACGCCGAGGAGCCGCGAGCGCCAGGTGAGGAGCGCGGGATCGGGCGGCTGGTCGCGCCCGTGGAAGAGGTTCCACGAGACGGCGCGGACTACGATCCGCGGGTGACGCGTCACTTCCTCACCGGCGACGAGCTTACGGCCGACGAGCTCCACGCCCTCCTCGACCGCGCGCTCGAGCTGAAGGCGGACCGGCACGCGTCGCGGGCGCTCGAGGGCAGGTCGGTGGCGCTGATCTTCGAGCGGCCCTCGACCCGCACCCGCGTTTCGTTCGAGGTCGGGATCGACGAGCTCGGCGGCCACGCCGTCGTGCTGCGCGAGGGCGAGACCCAGCTGGCGCGCGGCGAGCCGCTGCGCGACTTCGCGATCGTGCTGTCGCGCTTCGTGGCGGCGATCGCGATCCGCACGGGACCGCAGGCGACGCTCGAGGAGCTGGCCGAGCACTCCGAGGTCCCGGTGGTGAACATGCTCACCTCCGACCACCACCCCTGCCAGGCGCTCGCCGACCTGCTCACGTTGCGGGAGCGCTTCGGCGATCTTCGCGGCCTCAAGCTCGCCTACGTCGGCGACGGCAACAACGTGGCGCACTCGCTGATGCTGCTCGGCGCGAAGGCCGGGATGGAGGTGGCGGTGGCCACGCCCGAGCAGCACCGCCCCTCGCTATCGGTCGACGGCGGGAGCGTGACGGTCACGACCGACCCGCAGGCGGCGGCCGACGGCGCGCACGCGCTCTACACCGACGTGTGGGTGAGCATGGGCGACGAGGCGCGGGCCGAGGCGCTGCGGGCCGCGCTCGGTCCCTACCGGCTCGACGAGGCACTGCTCGAGCGCGCGCGGCCGGACGCCGTGGCGCTCCACTGCCTGCCGGCGCACCCGGGCGAGGAGATCA
>JAXDHW010000252.1:0-3725 GCA_034664365.1 Thermoleophilaceae bacterium | reverse complement strand
CAGTCCTTGGACTTGGTCTCGATCCCCTCCGGCTTCTTGCCCGGCTGCATCCGCCGCGCGAGCTGCGCGAACTTGTAATAGAGGTCGGCCGCCTGCTCGGGCTGGCCCGAGATGATCAGCGGCGTGCGCGCCTCGTCGATGAGGATGTTGTCGACCTCGTCGACGATCGCGAAGTTGTGACCGCGCTGGTACTTGTCCTCGACGCTCACGGCGAGGTTGTCGCGCAGGTAGTCGAAGCCGAACTCGGAGTTGGTGCCGTAGGTGACGTCGCACGCGTAGGCGGCGTGCTTCAGGTCGTCGCGCTCCTCCGACTGGATCACGCCGACCGACACGCCCAGCATCTCGTACACGGGGCGCATCCACTCGGCGTCGCGGCGGGCGAGGTAGTCGTTGACGGTGACCAGGTGGACGCCCTTCCCGGGCAGCGCGTTGAGGACGATCGGAAGGGTGGCTGTGAGCGTCTTGCCCTCGCCGGTCTTCATCTCGGCGATCGAGCCGTCGTGGAGGACCATCCCGCCGATCAGCTGGACGTCGAAGTGGCGCTGGCCGAGCGTGCGCTTGGCCGCCTCGCGCGTGAGCGCGAACGACTCCGGGAGGAGGTCCTCGAGCGGCTCGCCGTTGCGGGCGCGCTCGCGCAGCGCCGCGACGCGTTCCCGCAGCTCCTCCTCGCTGTCGAGCTCGAGCTCAGGCTCGAAGTCGTTGATGCGGCTGACGCGCCGCTCGAACTCCTTGAACTTCTTGCTCTCCCCGATGCGAAGGGCGCGCTCGAGAATGGACATTCAGGCGAGAGTAGCAGCGAACATGGGGCCTTCCCTAGGGTTCTGGCATGCCCTTGGATCCCCTCTCCGAGCGGGCCTTCGGAGCCCGCGCAGCCGCGTACGAACGCCACCGCACCGGGTGGCCGGCGGAGGCCGTGGAGCAGGCGCTGGCCGGCGTCGGAGCGGGTCCGGAGGCGACCGTCGTGGACCTCGCCGCCGGCACCGGGAAGCTCACGCGCGAGCTGGTGCCGCGGGCCGGGCGGGTCATCGCGGTGGAGCCGTCGGACGACATGCGCCGGCAGCTCGCGGCGACGGTGCCCGAAGCCGAGGCGATCGCCGGCACGGCCGAGGCCATGCCGCTGGCCGACGAGTCCGTCGACGCCGTGCTGATCGGCGAGGCGTTCCACTGGTTCTGCACGCGCGAGGCGGTGGCCGAGATCGCGCGCGTGGTGCGGCCGGGCGGCGGCCTGGCGCTCCTGTGGAACGTGCACGACTTCGGTGGCGACCCGTGGGTCCGCCGGATGGGCGAGCTCCTGACCGAGCGGCGCGCGCCGGGCATCACGCCGAACAACCGCAAGCAGACGGGGCTCTGGAAGGAGGCGTTCGAGGGCTCGCGGTTCGGTCCGCTCGAGCGCTTCCAGACGCGTCACGAGCAGCGCACGGACGTCGACGGCCTGGTCGCGCACATCGCGACGTGGAGCTTCGTGGGCGCACTCGACGATGCCCCGCGGGCCGAGCTTCAGCGCGACCTGGCGGAGCTGCTGCGCAGCGAGCACCCCACGCCCGACGACGTGGCGATCCCGTACCGAACCGACGTGTACTGGACGCGGCGGCTCTAGATCGCCTCGGGTGCTGCCGGCGGCGGCGGCGCGGCCTTCGCGGGCGCCGTGCGGCGGCCGCGGCGCTTGTCGCGGTGGCGCTTGACCTGGCGCGTGAGCTCGTCCGCGACGAGGTGGATCGAGTGGGCCATGTCGACCGACCTGTCGTGCGCCCGGAGGGTCACGCCCTTGAGGTGAAGCGTGGCCTCGGCCACGAAGCGATCGGGGATCGACGGGTTGCGCTCCTCCGACAGCTCGAGCTCGAGCTGGGCCATGTCGGCGACCTGCTTGCCGATCTTGTCGAAGCGCTTCTCGGCGCGCTGGCGCACCTCGTCGTCGACTGGGAAGTTGCGGCCCTTGACCTCGATCCGCATGCCGTCTCCTGTCCCTTCGTGGAGTCCTGTGGACTGGATGGTACGGCGGCGGCCGGGTCGATGCCACCGATCTGACGCACCTCATCGGCCGGGCGTCCTCGCGTAGGCGACGGCCACGACGTCGGCCACACCCGCGGCGTGCAGCGCCGCCGCGCACGCGGCGAGCGTGGCGCCGGTCGTAACCACGTCGTCGACCAGGATCGCGCGACGCGGCAGCTCCGCGCCCGGCACGACCGCGACCGTGCCGTGCACCCCCTCGAGACGCTCCGTGCGGTCGCGGCCCACCTGCGTGCGCGCCGCGCCGCGGCGGCACAGGCAGTCGCGCACCCCCAGGCCGGTGCGGAGCCCGAGCGCCGTGGCCAGCCGCTCCGCCTGGTTGAAGCCGCGCCGCCGCAGCCGGCGCGGGTGGAGCGGCACCGGCACCAGCGCGCCTCGGTGCAGCACGCCCGCTGGCGCGGCGGCCGCGATCTGAGCGGCCATCGCGCCCGCGGCGAGGGTGGCGCCCCTGAACTTGAGCGCGCGAACCATCGCGCGCGCGGGACCCTCGTACGCCAGCGGCGCGAAGACCGCGACACCGCCCGCCTCCGTGGTTCCCGTGAGCCAGCGGAGCTCGCGCCGGCACGCCGCACAGAGCGGCTCCGCGCCGCCGGCGTGCCCGCCGCAGCCGGCGCATACCGGTGGCGCGAGGAGCGTGGCGAGCGAGCGGAGCGGCATGCCCCGGACGATCCCGCGATTCGCGTTACAGGTGGGAGACGACTGCGACAATCGCGTGACAAATGGGCGACCCGCACGTCCACTGGACACTCGATCCGGGGCCGCTGGCGGCGATGGCCGTCGGCACGTTCGTGTACGTGCGCCGCTTCCGGGCGGCCCGCGCCGAGGCCGGCGGCCGCGGGGCCGGACCGCTCCAGGCCGGTGCCTTCGCCGCGGCGATGCTGGCCCTGATCGCGGCGCTCGTCTCGCCGATCGACCGGCTCGGCGAGGATTACCTCTTCTCCGCGCACATGGTCCAGCACATCCTGCTCGGCGACATCGCGCCGCTGCTCCTGCTGCTCTCGCTCTCCCGCGTGATCATGCGCCCGGCCACGCGCCGATTCAGCGGGCTGGAGCGCCGGCTCGGGCCGTTCGCGAGCCCGCCCGTGCTGATCGCGCTGTGGCTCGTGCTCATCTACTTCTGGCACATCCCGGCGCTCTACGACGCCGCGCTCGAGCACCCGCTCGCCCATGCGCTCGAGCACGCCTGCTTCTTCACCGCGGGCGTGGCGGTCTGGTGGCCGTTGATTCAGCCGGTGCCGATGCGGCGCCGCCTGACCGGGATGCAGCCGCTCATGTACATCTTCGCCGCGAAGGTCGGGCTGGCGGCGCTCGGGATCTACCTGGCCTGGTCCACCAGCGTCGCGTACGACTACTACACGAAGGTGCCGCGCATCTGGGGGCTGTCCGCGCTCGAGGATCAGAACGCCGGCGGCGCGATCATGCTCGTGGAGCAGTCGCTGGTCCTCGTGATCGCGATGACCGTGCTGCTGATCCGCATGCTCGCCCAGTCCGAGGAGGAGGAGCGCCGGCGCGAGCGACTCGAGGACGCGGCGGCTGTGTGAGCCTCCTCACGTAGCCGTCCGAGCCAAGACTCCAACTTTCGGCGCCCTCGTGAGTTGTGATGGATGGAGGCGCCCGAAGTATGGGCCTCCTCCCCCCAGCGCAGGAAGCGCGCAAGGACGCAGCCGAACGGATATCGGCCGGCAGGGGCCCCGCCACGGATGGCGGGGCTTCTTCGC
>JAXDHW010000234.1:0-5795 GCA_034664365.1 Thermoleophilaceae bacterium | reverse complement strand
GCGGCGCGCTCGTAGGGCGACTCGGCGCGCTCGTCGGCGATGAACTGGCCGAACTCGGACTCCTCCTCGTCGCCGACCGGCTTCTCGAGCGAGACCGGCGCCTGCGCGGAGCGCTTGATCGAGTCGACCTCCTCGGGGTCGATGCCCGTGACCTCGGCGATCTCCTCCGGCGTCGGCTCGCGGCCCAGCTCGGTGACGAGCTTGCGCTCGGCGCGGCCGATCTTGTTGAGCTTCTCGACGACGTGCACCGGGATGCGGATCGTGCGCGCCTTGTCGGCCAGCGCGCGGGCGATCGCCTGGCGGATCCACCAGGTGGCGTAGGTCGAGAACTTGAAGCCCTTGCGGTAGTCGAACTTCTCCGCGGCGCGGACGAGGCCGAGCGTGCCCTCCTGGATGAGGTCGAGGAACGGCAGCCCCTGGTTGCGGTAGTTCTTGGCGATCGAGACGACGAGTCGCAGGTTCGACTCGACCATCTTCTGCTTGGCGTCGAGGTCGCCGCGCTCGATGCGCTTGGCGAGGTCGACCTCCTCCTGGGCCGTGAGGAGGCGGACCTTCCCGATGTCCTTCAGGAAGAGCTGGAGCGAGTCCGTGGTCATATCCGGCTTCAGATCGATCTGAGCCTTCTTGCGCCGGCGGTCCTTGCGATCGACGGCCCGCTCCTCCGTCTGCTGGTGCGCCGGGTCGTCCTCGACGAGCTCGATCTCGGACTTCTCGAAGAACGTGTGGAGCTCCTCGATGTCCCCCTCGTCGACGTCGACCTCGGCGATCGCGGTGGCGATCTCCGTGTAGGTCAGGACGCCGGTCTGCGACCCCTTCAGAACGAGGAGCTTGACCTCCTCGAGTTCCTGCAGTTCAGCTACTGACATGCTCTTCCGTTCTGTGGTCGGCCCAAGTACGAACGCACGGCCCCATCGGACCATGTAGCGCCAGTGTAAGCGCTGTACTTTTGGTGGTCAACGTGTGCTGATGCCCTCGAAGGCACGAGTGGAGGAAGCGACTGAGCGCGACTCGCGCCGGGGCCAACTGTATACCCCCTCATCTCGCCTTTCACGCGCAAAACACCGGATTTCGGTACATGACGCGCACGGGATCGTTAAGCGTCCGCAATACTCCTCCGCCGTGACGGACGACCCGGGAGTCATGGGCAACCTGCCGCGCTCGCGGCCGGGGCGGAGGAGCGACAAGCGCGCGGGCGGGGCCGCGGGCTCGGGCAAGGCCGCGGGCGGGAGCGGCGGGACCAAGTCGAAGGCGACGAGGTCGACGGCGAAGAAGGCGAGCGCCACGGCGCGCGGTTCGAAGGCAGGCGCGACCGCTGCGCGGAGCAGCGGGTCCGGCTCGGCGTCGGCGCGGTCGACCAAGTCCGGTTCGGCGTCGGCGCGATCCACAAAGTCCGGCTCGGCGTCTGGCGCCGACACCGCGCGGCCACGCCCGCCGGTGAAGGCGGCTCCGCGCGGACCCGACCCAGTCGGCGACGCGGTGCGCGTCGCGACGAAGCTCGCGGGCGCGGGCCTGGGCATCGCCGCGGGCGTACTGAAGCGCCTTCCCCGACCCTGACGCAGCCGCCACGCCCGCACGGTGGGTGGTGAATTCCCCCAGCGGGGCTAGCTTTCGGACCCCCGGGTGGGTTAGGGTCGGTTTGTGTACGCGGACTCGCTGCGGTGCCTGATTGTCGACGACCATCCGGTCGTCCGCCAGGGCATACGCGCGTTGCTCGAGCGGGAGATGCCCGGCGTGGTCGTGCTCGACGCCGAGAACCCGGCCGCCGCTCTGGCTCAGAACTCAGGCCGCCATCCCGACGTCGTCGTGATCGATCCGTCGTCGGCGGGCGCCGACGTGGAGAAGGTCGTGGCCGAGCTCAAGCGCACGCTCGACTCGGCGATCGTGGTGTTCACGGGTAACGGCGGCCCGCGACTGTTGGCCGACGCGCTCAAGGCCGGAGTGAAGGGCTACGTGCGAAAGGACTCGCCGCCGGAGGACCTCGTGCGCGCGATCCAGGCGGCGCAGAGCGGCGACTTCTACGTCGACCCCGCGCTGTCCTCCTCGATCGTGCTCGAGGAGGGGGAGCGCACACTCACGGCGCGCCAGCGCGAGATCCTCCAGATGCTTGCCGACGGGATGCAGACCGATGCCGTCGCCAAGCAGCTCGGCCTCTCGACCGAGACGGTGCGCACGCACACCAAGCGGATCCTGGCCAAGCTTCATGCGGACACGCGCACGCAGGCGGTGGCTATCGCCATCCGCAACGGCCTCATCCAGTAGCCGCCTCGAGCAACCGAGCTGGGTGTCGATAGACGGCGTCGCTCGGTAGGCGACGGACGGTGTAGCCGGCCTTCTTCCACGCCCGCTCCTTGCGGGCATCCTCCTCGGGGAACTGATGGAACTGGCCCCCGTCGATCTCGACGATTCGACGGCGGGCGGGCCAGACGAGGTCGGCCTCCTCGCCGGCGACCCTGATGTTGACGCGCGGAGGCTCGACGCCGGCGTCGTGAAGGAGCTCGAGCGCGAGCGCCTCGGGGTTGGAACGTGTGCGGTCGTAGGGGAGCTTTGCGTAGCGGTTGGCGAGATCGCGAAGCAGGCGCGTCCCGCGACGTCCCCGATGACGCTCCACCGTTTCCCGCACCTCCATCGCCGTGGTCGTCCTCAGACGCAAGGCCTCTCGGAACATCCGCCCAGTCGCCTGGTCGTCGATCGCCGACGCAAGATCGACAAGGGTGCGCGCGGGCGTGGTGATCGGTATCCCGTCGTGCCGGGTCGTGTCACCGTCGAGCGTGCCCGACCAGAACACCAACACGCCCCCGAGGCGCCTTCTGCCTCCCCGACCCGGCCGTGTGATCATCTCGAAGCGGCCGTCAAACGGCCGGAAGCCATAGCAAGCGCCGGCGCTCGCATGGCTCAAGAAGCTGTCCGGGCTGGTGAGGGCGGCCGCCATCCACCGCTGGCGGCGACTGAGTGGCGCGTGGGTCAGTGCGTACACGCCGGGGTGAACCACCCGCCAACCGTGCTTCTTCACCCGATGATCGATCATTGCCCGAGTCCACCCCGCTTCGAGCAATTGCCACGCTGCGACAACATCCGCCTGCCTGGCAGCTAGCCATCTGACGTGAGGGTGCATTCCACCAGGTCATAGCCTGGTCAAACGCCCCCTCAGCCCCCCGGGCCGGGGGTTACTCGGTCAGGTCGCCGTTGGAGGAGGTGCCCTCCGGGACGGCCACTGTCTCGCCCGCGGCCTTGGCTCGGTACATCGCGCCGTCGGCCAGGCCGAGTAGGTCCTCCGCCGCGGTCGCGTGCTGCGGGCACGACACCACGCCGATCGATACGCGCAGCGGGTGGGCCGCCGGGCTCTCCACTCGTTCGATCTCCTCGGCGAGGCGATCCGCGAGGGTTCTCGCGCGCGATGCCGTCTGGTGCGGAAGAAGCACGCAGAACTCGTCGCCGCCCATGCGGATCGGGGTGTCGACGCTGCGGGTGGTCTCGCTGAGCGCGGTGGCAACGCCGACCAGCGTGCTGTCGCCCGCGCCGGCGCCATAGGCGTCGTTGATCCGCTTGAGGCCGTCGATGTCGAGGAGCAGCAGCGCGAACGGGTGGCCATAGCGCTTCTGGACTCCCAGCAGGTGCTGGAGGTGCTGCTGCATGAAGCGGCTGTTGTGGAGACCGGTGAGGCTGTCGGTGGTGCCCAGCCACTCCATCTCGCCCGAGCGGACCGTGAGCGTGTCGTCGACGGCGTCCGCCTGCATCGAGCTGAACAGCTCCGCGAGCCGCTCGACCATCGCGAGGGCGCTGACGGCGTCGAGCCGGTCGAGGCCGCGGTGGAGCTCCGCGATCATCGTGGACTGGAGCAGCGCCAGGTCGCGGACCAGCTGCTGCGCCCGCGGCGACTCGTGCCCGGAAAGCTCCGAGAGCCGCTGCGCCCACTCGAGCGGGACCCCACCGGTGCCGTCACCCTCGCCCGCGGCACGCACGATCTCGGCCACGAGCTCCGGCAGCTCCTGTGCGATCCGCGGTACGGGCAGGCGTTCGAGGTCCTCGAGCGACGATCGCTCGACGACTCTCATCAACCATGCCTTGGCGATCTCGCCACGCGACTCTTCGAGCCGCGAGATCGGCGATTCCACTACTAGGTTCCCCTCGGCTGCAAACGGTGCAGGCGAGCGAGTCGGGGCCTGTCCGATCACGGCACCCGACTCTAATCCTGCCGTCGGATGTGCAAGATAGCTCCCAGATTGGGTCAACCGTTGGTGAGAAGGACGCAAATAGCGGGTTTCTCGGGAAGGACGGCCCGAGCATGACCCGCGAGCTGATCTCCCTCAGCGAGGCCCGCGAGCGCGTGCTGGCCGCAACGGTCGCGCTTCCCGCCGAGGAGATCGCGCTTGCGGACGCCCTCGGGCGGGTGCTCGCCGAGGACGTGGCCGCCCCCCACGACCTCCCCCCCTTCGACGCCTCCGCCATGGATGGCTACGCCGTGATCGCCGGCCCGGCGGCCGAGCTCGCGGTGGTCGGCGAGTCGCGTGCGGGGCGCCCGGCCGAGCGGCCGCTCGCACCCGGGGAGGCGATCGGCATCTCCACCGGCGCGGTGGTCCCCGCGGGCGCCGACGCCGTGGTGCCCGTCGAGCGGACGACCACGAGCGACGGCCGCGTCAGCGTGCCGGACACCGTGCCGGGCGCCAACATCCGCCGCGCGGGCGAGGACGTCGAGAGCGGCGCTGCCGTGCTCGCCGCCGGCACCGACCTCGGGCCCGCCGAGCTGGCGGTGCTCTCGTCGCTCGGGCGTGACCGTGCCCACTGCGGCGCGCGGCCCCGCGTGGCGGTCCTGGTGACCGGCGACGAGCTCGTGCCTCCCGGCCCGCCGCTCGGCCCCGGGCAGATCCGCGACTCCAACGCCACGGCGCTGGCGGCCCAGTCCACGCGCGCGGGCGCACGCGTGGAGCTCGTCGAGCACGTGCCGGACGAGCGCGGCGCGACGATCGCCGCCCTCGAGCGCGCCCTCGCCACCGCCGACGTGGTGTGCATCTCCGGCGGCGTATCGGTCGGCGAGCACGACCACGTCAAGCAGGCGCTCGCGGCGGTCGGCGCGCGAGAGGACTTCTGGGGGATCGCGCTCAAGCCCGGCAAGCCGACGTGGTTCGGCACGCACGGCGGCGGCAAGCTCGTCTTCGGTCTACCGGGGAACCCCGTCTCCGCGATGGTGGTCTTCCACCTCATCGCCCGCCCTGCGCTCCGCGCCCTCCAGGGCGGCAACACGGAGGACGTGCGGGTACGCGGGATCCTCGGGGAAGGGGTGCGGCTGAGCGCCCGCACCCAGGCCCTCCGCTGCCGCCTCGAGGCGAAGGACGACGGCTGGCACGTGACGCCCACGAAGGCCCAGGGGTCGCACGTGCTCACCTCGATGCTCAGCGCCCAAGCGCTCGCGCTGATCCCGCCAGGGGATGGCACGCTCGACCGCGGCGCGCGCGTCGACGCCGAGCTCCTCGCGCCGGGTACCTTGTCCGCGTGAGGCGGCCGCAGGCCAGAGAGGCGCTCGACCGGCCGCGCGCCGCCATCGAGCGCAGCCGTCGCGCCCGCGCGCGCGTGCAGCTCGTCCAGGAGCCGCAGTCCGCGTCGGCCGCCGACGGCAGCGTCACCTCCAAGCAGGTGGCCGACGTGACCCTCCCGCGCTCGGAGCTCGAGCGCATCTGGAACCCCGAGTACCTCGAGCGGCTCGCGCGCACGTACTGGCTCTTCCTCAGGAAGGTCTCGTTCGGCCTCCTGCGGGTCGTCTACTCGCCGTTCTCACGCGAGGTCGTGCTGCTCCGGCGACC
>JAXDHW010000093.1:0-3472 GCA_034664365.1 Thermoleophilaceae bacterium | reverse complement strand
TACTCCGACCAGCACCGCGACCTCGACCGCGGGTACGGGCTGAAGTACGAGACGGCGCCGGTGCACCCGAGCCTGCTGGTGGCGTTCGGGCCCTGGCGAAGCGCGGCGCAGCACGCCGCGATGATGCGGGCGCTCGTCCACACGACGCCGATCGGCGTGCTGCTGCGCGACCGCGACGGCGGCGAGGTGCGCGTCGCGCGTGACGGCAACCCCGTGGTCCGCTACCGGCTGTCCGATTACGACGCGGCGCACATGCGAACGGGCCTCGACGGCGCCGCGCAGATCCTCGAGTCGGCGGGCGCTCGCCGGATCTTCTCCTCGCACTCGCGCGAGGTGGCGTACGACCCCGGCCAGAGCGGCGACCGGGCGCGCTTCATGCGCGAGGCCGACTCCGCCGGGTTCGGGTCGGGTCGCTGCACGATGTTCTCCTTCCACATCATGGGCTCCGCGCGGATGGGCGGCACGCCGGCCACCTCCGCATGCGACGCCGACGGCCAGACCTGGGATGTCCGCGACCTCGTGGTGTGCGACGCGTCAGCGTTCCCGACCGCTCCCGGCGTCAACCCGATGGTCTCGATCGAGGCCACCGCGCACATGAACGCAAGTCGACTTGCAGCGCGTCTGGCCCGCTGACCCTCCGGTACATTGGGCGCGTGGCCACCTCACTCGTAACCGGCGGTGCCGGCTTCCTCGGATCGCACCTGTGCGACCACCTGCTCGGACACGGCCACCGAGTGATCTGCGTCGACAACTTCGAGACGGGCTCGCTCCAGAACATCGGTCACCTGAAGCGCGACGACTTCCGCTTCGAGCTGCTCGACATCACCGAGCACTACGAGATCGACGAGCCGGTCGACTTCGTCTACCACATGGCGTCGCCGGCGAGCCCGATCGACTACGCGCGGCTGCCGCTCCACACGCTGAAGGTGGGGGCCTACGGCACGCACAACACGCTCGGCCTCGCGAAGCAGAAGCGCGCCCGCTTTCTGATCGCCTCGACGTCGGAGGTCTACGGCGACCCGCAGGTCCACCCGCAGCCAGAGACCTACTGGGGCAACGTCAACCCGATCGGCCCGCGCGGGGTGTACGACGAGGCCAAGCGCTATGCCGAGGCGCTCACGATGGCCTACCTGCGGCAGCAGGGGGTCGACACGGCGATCGCCCGGATCTTCAACACCTACGGCCCGCGGATGCGGCCCAACGACGGCCGCGCCATTCCGACCTTCATGCAGCAGGCCCTCACCGACAAGCCGCTGACGGTGTTCGGCGACGGGTCTCAGACGCGGAGCTTCTGCTTCGTGGACGACCTGATCCGCGGACTCGTCGCGCTCGCCGAGTCGGGCGTGCACGAGCCGGTGAACATCGGCAACCCCGACGAGATGAGCCTGCTCGAGATGGCCCGTCTGGTGGTGGAGCTGACCGAGTCGCGTTCCGAGATCGTCTTCGAGGCACTGCCGGTCGACGACCCCCAGGTCCGCCAGCCCGACATCACCCGCGCGCGCGACCTCCTCGGCTGGGAGCCGCAGGTCGACCTGCGCGAGGGCCTCAAGACGACGATCGACGCCGCGATGGAGCAGCTCGGCGCGCCGAGCACCCCGCGCTAGCCGTGTCCTCCCCCGAAGCCAAGAACCTCGAGGCGATCTCCAAGGCGATTGACCAGCACAACGCCGACTGCGAGTTCCCGGCGGTCGCGATCGCGATGAACCCGTTCGAAGTCGAGCGTCTCGGCTGGGACACGATCCGCGGCCTCCCGATCCACCCCGACCCCAACCTCGGCACCGGCTCGTTCCGCGTGATCTGCGCGCGCGACGAGGTCGGCGAGGAAACCGAGGAAGCGGTCGAGGCGATCGCAACGCAGACGGTCCCCGTCACCTCGCGCTAGATTCCGCCTAGTCCTGGTGGGCGTAGCTCAGTTGGTAGAGCTCCTGGTTGTGGTCCAGGCGGTCGCGGGTTCAAGTCCCGTCGCTCACCCTTCAAGGAACGGCCGCAAAGCGTGCGATTCCTTCCCGTTCGGTGCCTCCCGCGCATGTACCCTTCCGGCGTCCGCACGGACATCCGGTGACATCCAAGCCCTCCTATCTCGCCGTCGTCCCGGCCTACAACGAGGCGGACACCGTCGTCGACGTCGTGCGCTCGATCCGCGACCGCGCGCCCGAGTTCGACGTCGTCGTGATCGACGACGGGTCGACCGACGAGACCCGGCGCCAGGCCGACGCGGCCGGTGCGCGCGTGCTTCACCACCCGTTCAACCTGGGCATAGGCGGAGCCGTGCAGTCGGGCTTCATGTACGCGCTCGAGCACGGCTACGACTTCATGATCCAGGTCGACGCCGACGGCCAGCACGACCCGGCCGAGATCGAGAAGCTGGTGGACGCGATGCGGCGCGACCCCTCCCTGGACATGGTTTGCGGCTCGCGCTTCATCACCAAGGACCACAGGTACCCCGCGCCGATCAGCCGCCGTACGGGCATCCACCTGTTCGCCTTCATCGTCTCGCGAATCGTCGACCAGCGCGTGAGCGACCCCACCTCGGGCTTTCGTCTCTACAACCGCCGGGCGATAGCTCTGTTCGCGCGCGACTATCCCCACGACTACCCCGAGGTCGAGGCCGTGCTGATGCTGCACTTCCATCGCTTGCGCATGCAGGAGGTGCCGGTCCGCATGTACCACCGCGGAGGCGGCGTGTCCTCGATCACCTCGGGCAAGTCGCTCTACTACATGGTCAAGGTGCTGCTGGCCATCTGCGTCGGGCTGGTCCGGCGCCAGCCGGTCGTCGAGCCCGGCGACGCGGCTCCGGTCGTCGCCACGCACGGGATCTGATGGACCCCCGCATCCAGATCGTCTCGATCGTCGCCAGCCTCGCGCTTCTGGTCGGAGTGCTCGAGCTCGTCCGGCGGCGACGCTTCCTCGAGCGTTACGCCCTCCTGTGGCTCCTGAGCGCGCTGGTGCTGCTCGGCCTGGCGATCTGGCGTGACCTGCTCGCCACGATCGCCGGCTGGATCGGGGTTGCCTACCCGCCCAACGCCCTGTTCGTGATCGCGGGCGGGTTCATCCTCCTGCTGCTCCTGCACTTCTCGCTGGCGGTCTCGCGCCTCGCCGATCAGAGCAAGCTGCTCGCGCAGCGCCTCGCCCTGCTCGAGGAGCGCCTTCACCAGAGCGAGCGCGCTGCGGCCACCGCGCCGCCGCGACGCGTCGGCGCCGATGGGGACGGCGCCGATGAGCAGGTCGCCCGCGAGGCCGACCGCGACCGGGTCGCTTCGACGCTGCCCGATTAGGCCCCGCCGCCGGCGTCCTCGCGCTCCGCGCCTGCCAGGGCGCGGGCAAGCAGGCCTGGCACCGCGATCAGGAGCGAGACGGCGAGGACCCAGTAGGCCCACGTGTGCAGCCACCCGGGGCGGAAGAGCTCGGCGCGGCGCAGGGCGGCGGGCATGAGCGACAGCAGGGTGGGGTTGGGCTTTCGCACCAGCGTCAG
>JAXDHW010000153.1:0-12476 GCA_034664365.1 Thermoleophilaceae bacterium | reverse complement strand
GGCTGGCGATCGAGATCGGCGACGACCCGGACACCCGCGAGTGGGCGATGCACATGATGCTCGTGGCGCGCTGGCTCGAGCGGATCGGCGACAACGCCGTGGACATCGGCGAGCAGACCGCATTCGTGGTGACCGGCCTGTTCCGCGAGTTCACGGACGCCTCGCATCCGGAGCTGGTGCCGCCGACGTCGGGCTAGCGCACGTCCAACCACCATGATGTGGCGGTGGAACGCCTCGCCGTCGCCGACCTCGGCTCCAACTCGTTCCGGCTCGTGGTGTACGCCTACGACCCGGGCCGCTGGTGGGCGCACGCGGACGAGATCCGCGAGGCGGTGCGGATCAGCGAGGGGATGGACGGGGCGCTGCGCGACGAGCCGATGCGGCGCGCACTCCGCACCGTCGAGGTCTTCCACGCGTTCTGCCGGGCGACCGGCGTGACTGCCGTCGAGGCCGTCGCCACCAGCGCGATCCGCGACGCCTCCAACCGCGACGAGCTGCTCGGTGCGATCGCCGAGCGGACGGACATCCCGGTGCGCGTGCTCTCCACCGAGGAGGAGGCGCGCTACGGGTACCTGGCGATCGTCAACACCACGACGCTCGACGACGGCTTCGGCATCGACATCGGCGGCGGCAGCGTGCAGGCCATGCGCGTGACCGGTCGCGAGCTCGCCGACTCGTCGTCGTGGCCGCTCGGGTCGGTGCGCGTGAGCGAGCGCTTCCTCCCCGGCGACGAGTCGGGCGGCAAGGCCCTGAAGGCGCTGCGCAAGCACGTGACCACCGAGGTGGAGCGAGCGGAGTGGTTCGGCGGCGGCGGTCGGCTCGTGGGCATCGGCGGCACGATCCGCAACCTCGCCGCGGCGGCGGAGCGGCACGCCGGCGTGGATCACCCCGACGCGCAGGGCTATCTCCTGACGCGCGATGCGCTCGGCGAGCTGGTCGACGAGCTGGCGTCGCTGTCGCCGTCCAAGCGCGGCAAGGTGCCGGGGATCAAGCCCGACCGCGGCGACGTGATCCTGGGTGGGGCCGCGGTGCTGGCGGCCTTCATGGACGCGGGCGAGTTCGCCGAGCTCGAGGTGACCGAGTCCGGCCTGCGCGAGGGCGTCTTCTTCGAACGCTTCCTCGCCGAGGACGACAGGCGGCTGCTGCCGGACGTGCGCCGCGCCTCGGTCGAGAACCTCGCCACCCGCTACCAGGACGACCTGAGGCACGCCGCCCGCGTGGCGCGGCTCTCGCTCGAGCTCTTCGACGGGCTGGTGGACGCGGGCCTCTACGAGCCGGATGAAACCGACCGCGAGCTGCTGTGGGCCGCCTGCTTCCTGCACGACATCGGCACGGTGGTGGACTACGACGACCACCACAAGCACTCGCGCTACCTGATCCTCAACGCCGGCCTCCCGGGCTTCACGCCACGCGAGGTGGAGCTCGTGGCGCTGGTCGCGCGTTACCACCGCAAGGGCACGCCCGACACGGGCGAGCTCGGCAGCCTCGCGCGCAAGGGCGACGACCGGCGGCTCGGCGTGCTGGCCGGCGCGCTGCGGCTGGCGGAGCAGCTCGAGCGGAGCCGCGACGGCTCCGTGCGCGCCGTGCACGTCGAGGCGAGCGACGGCGACGTCGTGCTGCGGGCCGACGCGTCCGGCGACGCGAGCGCCGTGGCGATCTGGTCGGCGCGCCGGAACGCGGACCTCCTGGAGTCGGCGATCGGCCGCACGGTCACGATCGGGGAACCCTGAGAGGTCATCCTTTTCGGCGTTCGGGAATAATGCCCGCTGTGCCGCTCAGAGCCAGGACGCGAGCGCGGCAGACCAGCTGCCAAACATGAGCAAGGACATGAGCTTCGAGTTGGCGGGCGGCCCGTATGCCGTGACCGCCGCCCGCCTCGCACTGGCGAAGATCGACGACGTGGTCGACGAGAGCCAGGCGTTCGACGTGCGCCTGCTCGTGAGCGAGCTCGTGACCAACTCGGTCCAGCACGCCAAGGTCGGACCGGACGAGTCGATCAAGCTCGACGTCTCGATCGCGTCGGAGCTGATCCGGGTGGAGATCGCGGACCACGGCCCGGGATTCGAGCCGCCCACCGACACGGGCGGAACAGAGCGCGAACGCGGCTGGGGCCTGTTCTTCGTGTCGCAGCTCGCGACGCGCTGGGGCGTCGAGCCCGGCGAGCCGGGGTACGTGTGGTTCGAGATCGACCGCACGGCCTCCGGCGAGGAGGCCGCGGGCCAGACCGCCGCGTGAGGCCCTGACATGGGCCGCAGGAACCGCCGCCGCACGCGCGACCGCGGCGAGCCCGGCGCCGCGCCGGCGAACACGAGCGAGTACACCGACGCCGACGGCAACGTCCTGGCCCTCCGCGACCGGCTGTCCGCGGGGACGCTGCGCAAGCTCGGGTCGCTCGACGCCCGGCCGGCCGCGAGCGCCGACGACCGCTGGCAGCGCCGCGAGGAGCTGCTCTTCGAGCGGCTCGCGGTGAGCTGGACGATCGCGGGGCTCCCGCTCGAGAGCCAGCGCGAGCTTCTCGGCCGTTACCGGATGGCGGACGGCGAGACGCGCGCGTGGGTCCGGCGCACGATCGACGAGCACCTGCGGGCGAAGCAGCCCGAGGCACTGCCTCAGTAGCGCTCGGCGGCTTAGCGATACTGGAGGGCATGGCCCTGCTCATCGCGTTCGCGTTCGTGGCCGGCGCGGGCACGGCGCTCTCGCCGTGCGTTCTGCCCGTCCTGCCGATCGCGCTGTCGGCCGGCGCGGCCGGCGGCCGGCGACGCCCCCTGGGGATCGTCACCGGACTGGCCGTGTCGTTCACGTTCGCCACCGTCGCGCTCGTGTACGTGATCGACGCGCTCGGCCTGCCAGACGACCTGCTGCGCACGCTGGCGATCGTCGCGCTCGCCGGCTTCGGGCTCGCGCTGGTGCTGCCGCCGGTCGGCGCGCGGATCGAGGCGGCGCTGAGCCGGCTCACGAGCCGCGCCGCCCCGCGCCGCGGCGGCGGCGACGGGTTCGGCTCCGGCCTGCTGGTGGGCGCGAGCCTCGGCCTCGTCTACGCGCCATGCGCCGGCCCGATCCTGGCCGGCGTGATCACCGTGTCGGCCTCGCAGCCGTTCACGGCGAGCCGCCTCACCACGGCGCTCGCCTACGGGCTCGGCTCGGCCACGGCGCTCTACGTGTTGATGCTGGCGGGCCGGCGCCTGACCCGCAGGCTCGCCGGCACGAGCGGCCGCTTCCAGCAGGTGCTCGGCGCGGTGATGGTGGTCGTGGCGGTGCTGATGCTGTTCGACCTCGACACGCGCTTCCAGACCGCCATCGCCAAGGACCTGCCGTCGTTCCTCGTCAATCCCACCAAGGACCTCGAGAACGGCGGCCACGTGAAGCGCGAGCTGGCGAAGTTCCGCGGCGCCCGGAACGGGACGATCGGCGCTCGCGTCGGGGGCGGCTCGCGGGGCGGCTCGGCGTCGTCGCTGCCCGTGCTCGGCGACGAGCCCGAGCTGGCCGCCACCGGGCGCTGGTTCAACAGCGCGCCGCTGACGCTCGCCGGCCTCCGCGGCCGTCACCGCGTGGTGCTCGTGGACTTCTGGACCTACACCTGCATCAACTGCATCCGCACGCTTCCCCACGTGACCGCGTGGGATGCCCGCTACCGGCGCGACGGGCTCACGATCCTCGGCGTGCACACGCCCGAGTTCCCATTCGAGAAGGACCCGTCGAACGTGGCCGCCGCCGTCCGCCAGAACGGGATCCATTACCCGGTGGTGCAGGACAACGAGTACGGCACCTGGAACGCCTTCGGCAACCAGTACTGGCCGGCCAAGTACCTGATCGACGCGCGCGGGCGGGTGCGCTATGTGCACTTCGGCGAGGGCGACTACGGCGTGACCGAGAGGGCGATCCGCTCGCTCCTCGCGGAGGCCGGCGCCGCGCGCCTCGGCGGCATGACCCACGCGCGCGGACAGGTCCCCGCCAACGGCGTGACCACGCCGGAGACCTACCTCGGCGCCGCGCGGGCCGACGGGTACGCGAACGGCCCGATCACGGCCGGCGCCCACGACTACGGCCGTGGGCGGCCGCGGCTCGGCCAGGACGAGTTCGCCTACCGCGGGCGCTGGACCGTGACCGGCGAGAGCGCGCGCGCCGGCGCAGGGGCGCGGATTCACGTCCGCTTCGGGGCGCGGCGTGTGTTCCTCGTGCTCGGCTCGCCCGGCCGGACGCGCTCGCTGCGCGTGCTGCTCGACGGCCATCCGGTGCCCGACCGCCTGGCCGGCGCCGACGTGCACCACGGGCGCGCCGCCGTGGGCCCGCACCGGCTCTACCGGCTGATCGACCTACCGCGCGTGGGCCACCACGTGCTCACGCTGGAGCCCGAGTCCGGCATCGACGGCTACGCGTTCACGTTCGGCTAGCGTCCGGCCCGATGCAAAACCGGACAGAGGGGGCAGCATGGCGGACGAGGTGAGGGAAGCGATCGAGGGCGACGGCTACGCGGTCGCGAACATCGACGCGCTGGGTGAGGGATACGGCTTCAGGAAGATCAGGACCAACCTCGGCGTGACTGCGTTCGGCATCAACGCCATCTGCATCCCGCCCGGCTATGCGGCGCCGCGCCATGCCCACGAGGAGCAGGAGGAGACCTACTTCGTCCACAGGGGCACGGTGCGCTTCGACTTCGGCGACGGCTCGTCTCACGTGCTCGGGCCGGGCGGCGTCGCGCGGGTCGACGCGGCCACGGTGCGACAGATCGTGAACCTGTCAGGGGACGAGGATGCGATCTACGTGATCGCGGGCGGCAAGGACGGCTACGTGGGGCGGGACGGGATTCTTCCTGAGGACGGCGAGGGTTCGTCCGAATCAGGAGCCGCGCCGGGCTCCTGAGCTGACCGGGGCGGTGGGCCGCCTACCAGTCTCCGTCGGTCGTCTCTGGGTTTCCGCCCATCACCATTCGTCTACCACCACAACTCACCGGGAAACCGGAAGTTGCAGTCTCACCCTCCTTTGCGAGATTACTTTCGCCGTCCCGGCGGACGCTCCTACCGGGTGAGGGCGATTCCGTCGATCGCGGCATCGCCGCCGCCGAGGTAGCGGATCGTGACGAGCCGCCGGCTGGAGGTCATCGGGTGCGACCTGAAGACGACCGCACGGGCCCGGGGGCTCCCGCGCAGTGAGACGATGTGCGGCCGGCCCGCTATCCGGATCCGCAGCCGCCCGCCGCCCGGGCTCCGCGGCGCGATCACGGCGAGGCGGCGGAAGCGCAGGCGGAACGCCATCCGCGCGCGGCGCCGGGTCGGCTGCATCAGCGTGCCGAGGTACGCCGAGCTCGCCGACGCGCGCCGCCACGGCTTGCCGTAGATGAGCCGCGGCGAGCGGTCGTCGCGCGGAACCACGGTGCGCTTGACCGCGAACCGGCTCAGGCGGCCGTCGCGGCCGTGCGCGCGGAGCCGGAACTCGTAAGTCCTGCCCGGCCGGCCGGTGAAGGTCAGCTTCGTGCGCAGGCGGTTCTTGACGATCGTGCGCCAGCCGGCGGCGCGCGAGCGGACCTGGAGCCCGAAGCGGTTCACCCCGCAGGGCGCCTGACCGGACCAGCGCAGCGTGAACCGCCGCGACCCCGAGACGTTGGTCGAGTAGACCGGGGCGTGCAGGGCGACCCTGGGGCGCCCGCCCTTCTCGCCGGGCCCCACGCCGTAGCCGCCGAACGAGCCGCCGGCGCCGGAGCAGGTGCTCTGCCCCTCGTGCTTGGGCACGGCCACGGTGGCCAGGTGCCCCCAGTTGCCGGCCTCGTCGAGGTACTGGACGGCGAGCCACCTGCGGCCGGCGACGTCGGGGACTGTCCCCTCCTCCGACTTTCCGTGCTTTGCGGCCGCCGCTCGGAGGAGCTCCGTCCCCTGTTTGGCGTGGTCGAGCGCTCCCCCCGAACCGAGGATTCGGAACGTCTTGGCATCGCCGCAGAGCCAGTCGTCGCCGGGCGCGAACCACTTGAGCGCGATGCTCCCGCCCGTCCTCGTGGCCACGAGGCCGCCGGGCGTGCCGGGCGGCCGGGCGTCGGTTCCGTACGCGCGCGTCGAGTGCTCGTCGTGGTTGGCCCCCCACCACTCGTCGTTCGTCCCGCACGCCGGTCGGTCGGTGTCCCAGAGGAACGCGTTGCCCTCGCGCGTGAGGTCCGCGATCTCGAGCTTGCCGTCGCCGTCGGTGTCGCCGAACGCGGCCGTGGCCTGTAGCCAGCCACCCGTGAACTTCGGGAAGCCGGCCCCCTCCTGGCCGAGTCCGTTGATCGCGCGAAGCATGTACAGGCCCGTGCCGACCACGACCTCGTTGCCCGCCGCGTTGGAGACGTCCGCCACCGCGGGCTCGGCAAGCAGCAGGTAGTCCTCGGTCGCCTGCGGGTAGGCCGGCAGCTCCTTGCCGGTGCTGCGGTTCCACGCCTGCATCACGTGGTTGTAGGGGAGGTTCTGCCCCACGAGCAGCAGGTTGGCGGCTCCCTGGAGCGTGAGGCCCGCCTTGGCCACCTCCGGCCCCGGGCTCGTGGAGTCGAGGTCGCCGAGCACCGGGTAGTCGAACGCGTTCGCCACGAAGCTCTTGTCCACGGCCTCGCCCGTCTGCGGCTGCTGGTCGTAGTCCACGAAGCTCGTGCCGTCGGCGTGGAACGCGTGCAGCTGCCCGGTGGCGATGTTGCCGATCACGTCCAGCTTTCCGTCGCCGTCCACGTCCCCGAGCGTGTGGTTCTCCCCGGGGCCGACGAACGGCAGCAGGTCCGGCAGCAGCGCGCTCGGCTCCATCGGCCAGCCGGGCAGGAAGTGGGCATTGCCGTCGACCGCGTACACGCGGCCGGCGGCGCCGTTCAGGTTCGGGATCCCGAACGAGTTGCCGGACGTGTCGGTCGTCTCGTTGGTCGCCACCACCAGGTCCGGCTTCTTGTCGCCGCTGAGGTCGCCCGCCGCGGCGGTGTTGATGCTCTCGGCGCCGGCGACCTGGGCGTAGGTCTCGCCGGGCTTCTTGAGCAGCAACGGGAAACCGGGCGGGGCCGAGCCGTCGCCGCGGAAGACGTACAGGTGCTGGTCCATCCCCGCGGCCGCGATCTCGAGCTTCCCGTCGCCGTCGAGGTCGGCGAGCGTCGGCGCCGCCATGAACCCCGGCTTCACGTGGCTGCGCGGCCCCTGCACGGCCGACGAGGAGAAGCTCGGGTCCATGCTCTTCGGGAAGCCGGCGACCTCGCTCCCGTCGAGGTGCCACGCGTACACGTGGCGGCCCGCCGTGTCCACGATCTCCGACTCCGCATCGCCGTCGATGTCGCCGATCGCCGGGGTGCGCAGGACCTCGCGGGGCCGCTCCAGCGTCCGGTAGATCGGGGAGTCGTGGTCGGAGTTCGCGTACGCGCGCGTCAGCGCCGCCTTCCCGCCGGCGAACGAGGGCAGAGGCGATCCGTCGGCGCGGTAGACGTTGACCGCGCCGCTCGAGTCGGCGATCACCGTCTCGAGCCGGTTGTCGCCATCGATGTCGAACATCCGCGGCGACGCCTCGCCACCCGTGCCCAGGTGCTTGGACCAGCCCGTGTGCGCGGTCGGGTCCCGATAGGCGAACAGCGTCTTGCGGTCCTCGCCGCGGTTGCCGGCCGTGTCCGTGACCACGACGCGCACGGTGAAGGCGGGCTCGTTGGGGTCCACGTCGCCGGGTCCCTTGCCGGGCGCGGTCGGGTCGACCGTCGAGCCTCCGGTGACCGGTCCCGGCACCGAGTCGCACTGGGTGGGGGTGGTGCGTGCGTCGAGCGCCGCCCTGACCTGCTTCAGGTCGATGCTGCCGAGGGTGCCCTGGCGCGGCGCGGTGCCGGACCCGCTCCCCACGTCCTGGAAGTCGGACTCGCACGGCTCGATCCCGGGCGCCCACTGGAGGTGCCACGTGTAGCCGGCCGCCCGCGCGGCCGACAGCCGTGCCCCGATGTCCACGCGCGCCTGGCGCGTGACGTTGAGCGGCGCGAACCAGTCGGGTGAGTCGATCAGGACCTGCGGCGGGATCTTCTTCGCGTCGACGCGCTCGAGCGCCAGGCCGAGGTCGGGGCGCCCGTAGCCGAAGTGCTGGTCCCAGCCGGTCTGGGCGGGGTCGGGCACACCGTCGCCCGCCGTGTTCTCAGGCACCACGTCCTCGGCCGTGAGCGTGATGAGCTGCTTGATCTCGTTCGGCTGGAGCGTCATCCCCTTCTTCAACCCCTCGGACGCGATCAGCGCGGCGGCGCCGGCCGCCTGCCCGGTCGCCACCGATCCCGTGACCGCCGGCATGACGATGTGCGCGTGCCCGCCGTACTGGGTGGTGCCGGAGTTGCGGAAGTAGGTGCTGACCGGAAGGTTCTGCGTGAGGTTGATCCCCACCCCGCCGAAGAAGTCATAGAGCTGCTGCGGCCCGCCGAAGTTGTGGCCGAGGCCCTCGTTGTCGGCCACCGAGCCGGCCACGAACAGCGACTGGTCGTAGACCGTGGGGATGTTGTGGTTGGCGCTGTTGATGTCGGAGGAGACGATCGCGGGGAGCACGCCGCGGCGATACGCGTAGTCGAACGCCTGCTGCGCGAAGCGCGTGTTGAACATCCCGCCGATCGCGCCCTCGACGACCTGGACGCCGTTGTCGGCGGCGTAGCCGACCGCCTCGGAGAAGTTGTTGGTGTCGGGCACGAACGAATCCCAGTCGCGCAGCGGCACGTACTGGCACCGCGGGCAGAGCCCGAGCGTGTCGCCATCGCCGTTCACGCCGGCGTCGTTGCCCTCGCCCACGGCCTCCTCGGCGCGGCCGTCGCCGTGGCCCTCGGCCGAGCTGTAGCTCGAGGCGTCGAACGCGTCGTTGTCGTCGTTCAGGAAGTCCCAGCCGGCGATGTCGTCCACGTAGCCGTTGCCGTCGTCGTCCGTGCCGTCGCTGAAGCGGGCGATGAGGTCGCTCGCGTCGAGCACGCCGTCGGCCTGGTCGTCGCCCTGCGTCTTGGAGACGCGCGGGTCCTGCGCGTAGTCGTCGACGTTGAAGGCGCCGTTCGCGTCGCAGTCGTAGGCCGAGCACGCGCTGCCGTTCGAATGCTGCGGCTTCGGCAGCTCCCCGCGGTCGAGCGCGACGCGCAGGCGCAGCTGGCTGTTCTGCCACCGCGTGCCCGTGTCGATGATCGCCACCTTCACGCGCGGGTCGCCCGCCGTGTACTTCCAGGCGCGGTCGACCGAGACGCCGGAGATCTGGCCCAGCGCGGTGCGCCCGGCCAGCACGTTCTGCGCCATCAGCCGCGCTATGTGCGGGTCCGACGGGTTGTGGTAGAGGGCGCTGTTCTCACTGGCGGCCGGCGCAAACCCGAAGCGCTGAAACGACTGGTCGAACATGTTGCCGCAGTCCTGCACGTCCTCGTCGTCGATCTCGCAGTGGTCGAAGCGCTTGTCGTTCGGCGTGTGGATCCGCACGCTCTCGGCCGGGTTCGTGCCCGGGAAGCCGTGGTCGGCCGCGAGCGCGGGCGCCACGAACAGCGCCGCCGCCACGGCGGATGCGGCCAGCGCCGCTCGCGTCTTCGTGCAGGCCAAGTTCCCCTCCCCTGGCGCGATGCTACCTGTGCGTGGTCCGCTAGCGTCGCGCTTAGATGGCCCGGTGATCGTCGACAGGCTTCAGACGCGCGAGACCGGCGACGCGATCGAGCGGTCCGCGGTCTTTCGCTGGAACGGCGGCGAGGCGCCGGTGAGCGTCGCGGTGCCCGCCGAGCTGGCGGGCGAAGCCGACGACGCGTCGCCGTTCGTGCCGCTCGCGCTGCTGCTGGCCATGGTCCGCGGTGAGGACCTCGTGGTGGACGGCCCGGTCTCCCCACTCCAGCTGCGCGGCCTCACGCGCGTGCGAGAGCTGTACCTGGCGTGGGCCCCGCTGTATCCGGCCTCGGTCGAGGTCGCGGAGGAGCGCGCGCCCGCGCGGCGGAGCTCGGAGGTGGCGTGCCTCTTCTCACGCGGGGTCGACTCGACGTACAGCGCGGCCGTGCCGCGCTCCTACCCGGGATCGCTGTCGCGGCTGATCTTCATCGACGGCTTCGAGCCGGCGCACGACGCAGAGGTCGACGCCGAGGAGGCCCGGCGCGCGGGCCTCGTGGCGGAGCGCCTGGGGTTGCCGCTCGCGGTGGTGTTCGCCCGCTTCCTCGACGCGCTCCTCCCGGCCGTGGGCAACCTCGACGACGCCACGGCGCCGATGCTCGCCCTCAGCGCCCTGATGCTCGGGGGCGCGGCCGGCACGGTCCTCGTCCCCTCGAGCGACAGCACCGAGACCCTCGGCCCCAACGGAACGAGTCCGGTGCTCGATCCCCTGCTCTCGACCGAGGCCGTGTCGCTCGAGTACGACTCGACCGCCCTGGGCCGCGTGGAGAAGGGCCTCTGGCTGGCGCGCGAGCGGCCCGACCTGCTCGCGGAGCTGAAGGTGTGCTTCCACGTGAACGGCCCGGGCAACTGCGGGCAGTGCCAGAAGTGCCTGCTCACGATGTGCACGCTGGTGGCCGCCGGCGCGCTCGGCGAGGCGCACCAGCTCCCGGACGAGATCGATCTCGACGTGCTCCGCGCGAAGCAGATGCGCGGGCTGCAGCCGCGGGTCGAATGGTCCACGGTGACGCGCGAGCTGGGCGAGACCGGGCGGGCCCCGGAGCTGCACGCGCTGCTCCTCGAGATGCTCGCCAGGCCCGGGCGCCCCTATCCGGGCGCCCCGGTGCGCGACGACACCCCCGACTTCCGGAGCCGCCACTTCCGGGTCGTCGACGCGGTGACGCACCACCGGCTTCCGTGGCCGCCCCGTGAGGAGTACGCCCCACCGCCCGGGCTGGGGCTCGTCCGTGCCGTGGACGCC
The DNA here is from genome assembly GCA_034664365.1 of Thermoleophilaceae bacterium. Lineage (GTDB taxonomy): Bacteria > Actinomycetota > Thermoleophilia > Solirubrobacterales > Thermoleophilaceae > AC-37. The sequence continues at coordinate 1,667 of JAXDHW010000153.1, read as the reverse complement.
CGCGCCGGGCGGCACGTCTACGGCGTGGGACGGCTGCCCGCGGGCGAGATCGCCGGCGAGCTCGGCAGCGTGCCGCGCGACGCCGCCGAGGACCTCGAGCCCCTCTGGGCGACCGCCGGCGGCCACCTCACGACCGCGGCGAAGCCGACGGTGGCATGGCGGCAGCGGTCGGGGATCGGCGCCCTGCGCTGGGCACTCGCGCCGCTCGCCTGGCGCGGCACGGGCGAGTCCGCGGGCGCCCGAGCGCGGGCCGTGCTGCGCCGCGCGGGGAGCCTTCTTGGCGGGCCGCCGACGCGGCCGGCCGAGCCGCTCGGGGTCGTGGGCCACCTCCACCGGCACGAGGCGCCGGGCCGGCTGCCGCTCCTCTCCGCGCTCCATCCGGTCACCGGCGATCAGCTGCTCTGCACGAGCGCCGCGGAGGCGACCGACATGGGCTACGGCGAACCCGCGCTGCTGGGCTACATCGACGCGGTCGCGCCGCTCACCGGCACGCTCGAGCCGGCCCGGCCGCCCGTGCCGTGGGCGTCGCGCTTCGGCCGGCGCGTGCGCTAGGGCGAGCGGCGCAGCGCGGCCGCGAGCCGCCGCAGCGGACGGGTCAGGCGCCACGACCTGGAGCTCGCAACCGTGGCCGCGACACCCTCCGCGGCGGCGCGCTGGCGCTCGGCCTCGAGCGCACGCTCGCGCCACTGGGTCAAATGGTGCTCCGCCTCGAGCGCCCGCGCCCGCCAGTCCGCGCGCGCCGCGTCGGCGCGTTCGGTCGCCGCACGCCACGACGCGGCGGACGGTGCGAGCAGATCGCCGGCGGCCTCGGTCGCGGCCTCGGAGTCGACCGGCAGGACCTCCGCCACCACGGCCGCCAGCCGCTCCCGGAGGTCGGCCGGCGCCGTGGATGCCGGCTCGTGCGCGTCGCTCACCCGCGCGAGGAACGCCGTCATCCGCTCCGCCACGCCGCGGGGCTCGAAGCGCTGCTCGTAGAGCTCGCGCGAGCGGGCGCCGTAACGAGCGCGGAGGTCGGCATCCCCGGCCACCAGTCGCAGGCAGTCGGCCAGCGCGCGCGGGTCGCCCGGCCGCGCGAGCAGCGCGTTGCCGCCCGCCTCCACGACCTCCGGGACACCGCCCGCCTCGCAGGCGACGATCGGCTTGCCGAACATCATCGCCTCCACGAGCACGACGCCGTGCGACTCGTACCGCGACGGGACGCACACGACGTCCGCGCGCCGGTAGAGCTCGGTCAGCTCGGCGTCACCCACGGGTCCCGCGAAGCGAACGCGCTCCGCGGCGGCAGCGTGCCCGGCGCCATTCTGGAACGTCTCGCGGTACGGCTCACCGGTCTGCGTGTCGTCGCTGTCGGGGCCGGCGAGCACCAGCGAGAAGTCCGTGCCGGCGGCGGCCATCAGGCCGGCCGCGTCGAGCAGCACGTCCACGCCCTTGCGTTGCTCCAGGCGGCCGACGAACAGGATCTCCGGGCTGCGCGACGCGCGCTGCCGCGAGCCGTTGCCGTCCTCGGTGCCGGCGCGATCGGCCGCCCCACGGCCGACGACCGCGGACTCGGCGGGCCGCGCCCCGAAGTCGGCCAGCGCCTTGTCGAGCGAGCTCTGCGTCAGTCCGTGTACGTAATGGGCGCGGCGCATCGTGGCCTGTTCGAGCGCCGTCAGCTGCGCGGCCTC
>JAXDHW010000103.1:0-3495 GCA_034664365.1 Thermoleophilaceae bacterium | reverse complement strand
GCCACGGCGATGAACGGAAGGCCCCACCCGATCACGCCCGCGATCGCGAGGACGACCCCCACGACGGCAGCCAGTCCGGCCACGCCGCCGACCACCACGAGCCGGTAGGCGCGCTGCTCGCGCGTGCGACGCGGCGTGTAGGAGGGCCTGCGGTCGAGGTCGCTCACAGAGCTCAGCGTACGCGACGGACGCTCAGCCGTCACCGAACGCGATCACGTGGCCGCCGGCCGCCACGTAGACCCGCCCGCCCGCGGCGGTGGGCGTCGAGAACTGCGCCGGAGCGCCGACCGGCCCCGTGAAGCGCACCTTCCCGTGCCGGCGGCCGAACGCGTACAGGGTCCCCGCGTCCAGATCCAGCGCCCACACCGCGCGGCCGGCCACCACCGGCGGGCCGGCGCGGAAAACCGGCCCGCGCCAAGCGACCGAGAAGCTGGACATCGTTTGGTCGAGCCTGAGGCCCCAGACGCCCGCGAGCCTGAACGGGACGAAGATCGACCCGTCGGCGTACGCGAGCCCGCCGTAGGAATCGAACCCGAGGTCCCGCCGATAGACCGGGTGGCCGATTCCGCCGAGGTGCCGGGCGTCGAGGAGGAACCCGTCGCCGCTCTTGCCGACGATGAAGGCGCGATGCTTCGGCAGCAGCAGGGGACCGACCGACCCGAGATCCTGATCGGTCTCGTTGAACCACCCGTTGTCCGCCGGCGCGAAGAAGTCCACGGGCCTGAGTCCGGGTGTCAGCCGGATCACCGAATCGCCATAGTCGAAGTCGGGCCGATCGCTGTTGCCCGTGGCCACGAAGAGGTCGGCGCCCGGCCCGACCGCGGGGCCCGACGGCGCCCATATGCCGGCGCCCTTCCGCACCGGAGGCGAGTACACCACCAGCGGCCCCTTGCCGCTCGTCCGTGTGCCGACGACCGTGCCCTTGTAGTCGCCGCAGTCGCCCGACGTTCCACCGTAGGCCACGTAGACCCGGCCACTCGAGACAGCCAGCGCCGCCCGCTGCTGGTACAGCCGCGGGTCCACTCCGGGCGGATCGACCGTGCGCCGCCACAGCGTGTGCCCGCTCGCGAGGTCGAGGGCGACGAGCTCGTGCCGGATCGGCTCGCGGACCATCGCGGCCGCGTAGACCACGCCGGCCTTGCGGTCCACGACCGGCGTGCCCGTGATGCCGGTCGGGTCGATGTTGCTGCAGCCTGCACTCGTAGCGGCGTCGATCTCGGCGCTCGGCACCGGCGCGCCCAGGCTCGCGCGCCAGCGCTGCTCACCGGTGGCGGCGCCGAACGCGTAGACCCGGTTGCTCTCCGTAGCGACCACCAGCCGTCCCCGGGCGACGAGCGGTTCGGCGTAGACAGCGCCCACGACCGCGCGGGTCCAGAGCCGGTGGGTCGACTCGGGCCGCGGGCCGCGCGTGGCGAAGCCCGTCCGCGCTCGATTGCCGTGGTAGGTGAGCCAGTCGGCTTCCGCGGCGGAGACGAACGCGCCGACCGTGAGCGCTGCGGAGACGGCGGCAGAGAGAATGAGACGGCGCGGGAGAACGCGCGCAGGCTAGCGACGCGGCCGCGGGCGGTGCCGCTTGGGCCGCGACTACTTGTCGGACTTCAGCGTGATCTTGGCGGTGGTGGTCTTGTGCTGCACGGGGACCACATCGCTCGGATCGCGCGCCAGCATGCGCTGGCCATACACGCGCCCGGCCTCGCCGGCCGGGTCGTCATGGGAGTCCGCGGTGAGCTTCACCCGCACGCTCCCCCGGCGCCGGATCGCCCGCATGAGGCGCTTCGTCACCGGGATGTTCACGCTGTCGCTGTAGCCGTGACGGGTGTTGAAGGTGTCGCCGCCGAGCAGGATCCTCCGGCCCTTCAGCACGGCGGTGGCGCGAACCACACCCTGGCAGCTGCCGTAGGTGTCGAACGGGCACTTGATCCGGATCTTGGCCTCGCGGATCTTGGTGCGGAGGGTCGCGGTCTGGCCGCCGCGCAGGTCGGCGCCCTGGTAGATGTGCTGCTTGTAGCCGCCGGGGCAGGTATCGGTGGCGTCGGGGCCGGTGACGAAGTGCGCCTGCATCAGCAGCTCCTCGTCCTGGTGGACCTCCTTCGGCCCCCAGCGCGACCCGTTCATCGTGCCCGCGTCGTCGGTGAAGAAGTTCATGGAGGACCCGCGGACGGCGGCGAACGTCTGGAACGGCATCCCGCTGTTGTTGCCCCACCACCACTCGTTGCCGCCGATGTCGTTGAAGCCGAGGATGTCGCCCTTGTTGAAGCACATGTTGACCGGCTTGTAGGTGCGAATCGTGTTGGGATCCCCGCCGATCGGGGTGTAGAAGGCGGCAGAGGTCAGCTCGACGTAGTTGGTGCCGTCGCCCATCGGGTGGAGCGTCTGGAAGTGCATCATCGGGATCGGGTTCTTACGGCCGGTCGGGTCGGGGAGCACGGTCCCCTTCACCTTCACCCACGTGACCTGGCCGCCGACGGGCGCCTCGGTCAGACCGCCGCTCGCGTACTTGACCTGCCAGAACGCGCTGTCGGCGCCGTGGTCCTCCTCGACGGTGGCGTCCGCCTTCAGATTGCTGCCGAGCGTGTAGTAGGCGGCGCGCGCGCCCGCTGGCAGCGCGAACAGGATCGCGAGTGCGAGGAGGGACGGGATCAGGCGGCGGCCCATTCCTCTGTGATCGGAAGGCGGGCCCGATTCTTGACCCCCGCGCGGTTCTCTAGCCGGTGGGGCTGGGTTTGACCCCGCGCGCCATCGCCTGGAGGTCGAGCGCGCGGTCGAGCGTCTCCTCGTCCACACCCTTCTCCAGCGCCACCTCGCGGATCGTGCGCTTGGACGCCACGGCCTCCTGCACGATCTCCGTGCCGCGGTCGTACCCGATGTACGGGTTGAGCGCGGTGGCGATCGCCGGCGTGGACTCGGCGTTCCGCTGGAGCACCTCGCGGTTGGGCTCGATGCCTTCGACGCACTTCTCCGACAGGGCCAGCGCGGCGTTCGACAGGAGCCCGATCGACTGGAGCAGGTTGCGCGCGATCAGCGGCACGCGCACGTTGAGCTCGAACTGGCCCTGGGTGCCGGCGACCGTGATCGCCGTGTCGTTGCCGATCACCTGCGCCGCCACCTGAAGCACGACCTCGGGGATCACCGGGTTGACCTTGCCGGGCATGATCGACGAGCCCTTCTGGAGCTCGGGCAGGAAGATCTCCACGAGCCCCGTCCGTGGGCCCGAGCCCATCAGCGCCAGGTCGTTCGCGATCTTCGTGAGCGAGACGGCCACCACCTTGAGCGCGCCCGACAGCTCCACCAGCGCGTCGCGGTTGGCCTGCGCCTCGAACGGGTCCGCAGGGCCCTCGACGGGCAGGTGGGTCGCCTCGCTGAGGCGGGCGCGCACGCCGGCCGCGAAATCGGGATGCGTGTTGAGGCCCGTGCCCACGGCGGTCCCGCCCAGCGGGATCTGCGCAACGCGCGGGAGGGCGTCTGCCACCCGGTTGCGGCCGAGGCGGATCTGTG
>JAXDHW010000074.1:0-3259 GCA_034664365.1 Thermoleophilaceae bacterium | reverse complement strand
CTCGGCCGCAACCCGGACGTCGAGGAGGGCTACACGCTCGTGACGAGCCGGATGCAGCGCACCCTCACGCGGCTAGCCAACCAGCGCACGGTTCCCGTCGTCGGGTAGCTCCCGCGGCCCACGGTCGTGGCGGTCGAGCACGCGGGCCGCGATCACGCCCGCGATCCCGCCGCACAGGTGTCCCTGCCAGGAGATCCCGTCGTGCGGCGCGACCGAGGTGAGCAGCGTGGTGCCGTAGACCGCGATCACCAGGAGGCCCACCGCTAGGTGGAGGAGGTTGCGGCTGAACAGCCCTCGCGCGATCAGGTAGGTCGCGTAGCCGAAGACCACGCCGCTCGCGCCGATGTGGTCGGTGCCGCTGGGAGCGATCAGCCAGGTGCCGAAGCCGCCGAGCAGCGCCACGATGGCGGTGGTGGCGGCCACGCGCACGAGCCCGCTGAGCGCGATCGTGGCGCCCAGTAGCACGAACGGGACCGTGTTGCCGATCAGGTGCCCGAAGCCGGCGTGCAGGAACGGGGCGGTCACGATTCCCACGAGCCCGTCCGGGTCGTGGGGCTCGATCCCGTACTGGTCGAGCGAGCCCCCGGCGATCTGGTCGATCACCTCGACGACCCACATGACCGCGACCATCCCGGCCACGAGGAAGAGCCCCTGCCGGCGGTCGTCCGGCGCCGTTGTAGTCTGCCCGGCCATTCGAGCACGAGATTACGACTTGGAGGGAACTGAATGCGCGCATTTCGAAGCGGCTGCCTGACCGCCGCCGCCGTACTGGCCGTCGCCGCGAGCGGCTGCGGCTCGAGTAGCAAGGACAAGCCGGCCTCGCCGTCACACAAGAGCGCCGAGGGCGCGATGGCAGGGCTGCTCGCGGCGATGAAGACGGGCGACAACGCCCAGGTGGCGCAGTGGCTCTCCCCCACGCCTGCCAGCGATCGCTCGAGCCTCAGCTCGACCCAGCGGATGCAGAGCGCGCTCGGGCTCAGCGGCAAGCTCTTCTGGGAGGTGGACAAGCTCACCGTCAAGACCAGCAAGGAGTCGGGCTCGACCGCCACCGTCACCCTCTCCGGACCGATCGTCTGGTGCCTGGGGAGCGGCCAGACGGATGCCAAGGCGAGCTGTGCCCAGCCCGACGGCGCCACCGGCCAGGCGCCGGTCTACAAGGCCGTCAAGCAGGGCGCTCAGTGGTACATCGACATCGACATCAACAAGGGCACGAACCTGCCCAAGAATCCGGCCGTGAGCGGCGCGGCCGCCAGCCCGTCGTCGAGCTCCGGTGGGGGCGCCGCCGCCAAGTCGAAGCTCCAGAGCCTGGGCGGCGACTTCAACGCCGGCCAGCAGAAGTTCCTCAAGCGTGTGGCCGCCGACGCCAAGGCGGTCAACCTCGCCGCGGTCAAGTCGGACGTGAGCCAGTTCCGCGACGTCGTCTTCAACTTCGACGCCGACGTACGGAAGATCAAGTTCCCGTCCTCGATCCAGGAGGACGTGAACAAGATGCTCGAGGGCGACCGCTCGATCATCGCCGAGCTCGATGCCATGGGCGCGGCGCGGGCGTTCACCGACTTCTCGCCGCTCTTCAAGCGGTTCCTGAAGGACAAGGGTCAGGCGATCGGCGCGATCAACACCGTGATCCACAAGCTGTAGGCGTCAGGGCGCCATGCCCTGACGCTCGGCCCCGACCCGCACCGCGTCCACCACGTCGTGCGGGTCGTCGGTCGCCCTGATCAGCTCGAGGTCGGCCGCTCCGATCTTGCCCGACCCCAGCACGCGCTCGCGCAGCCAGTCGACCATGCCGCCCCACCATTCGCGCCCGACTAGCACCACCGGGAAGTGCGCGGCCTTGCCCGTCTCGATGAGCGTGAGCGCCTCGAACAGCTCGTCGAGGGTGCCGAAGCCACCGGGGAAGACCACGAACGCCACGGCGTAGCGAACGAACATGACCTTGCGCGTGAAGAAGTAGTGGAACTCGAGCTGGAGGTCGGCGTACTCGTTGGCGCGCTGCTCGAACGGCAGCTCGATGTTCAGTCCCACCGAGCGGGCGCCGGCCTCGCTGGCACCGCGGTTGGCGGCCTCCATGATCCCCGGGCCGCCGCCCGTGATCACCGCGTAGCCGGCGTCGCCCAGCAGTCGGGCGGTCCGGCGGGCCAGCTCGTAGTCGGGGTGATCGCGCGGCGTGCGTGCGGAGCCGAAGACGGACACGGCAGAGCCGAGTCCCGCCAGGGCGCCGAAGCCGCGCTCGAGCTCGCCGCGCACGCGCTCGATGCGTGCCGCATCGGTGTCGAGCGACTCGACGAGCGGCGACTCGGCGCCGAGCAGCTCCTCGTCGTGGGTATCGGGACGGCGGGTCACCCGCGCCGCCCGCTCAGCACCAGGGCGCGTCGAGGTGGCGGCGGGTCACGTACTTCTTGCCGCTCACCCTGCCGGTGACGGTCACCTCGAGCGGTCCGGCGTTGGGCCGGCCGCCGCCGCGGGCGATGTACGTGGCCACGTCGGTCGTCTTCTGACCGGCCTTGGCCGTGCCGGGGCTGCGCTTGGTGTAGGTCGTGCCGTTCTTCTGCACGTCGAGCACGAGGTCGTACGAGACCGCCTTCGAGCTGTACCCGCGGATGTGTCCCTGGATGACGCAGACGCGCTCGCCCGACTCCTGCTTGGGCTCGACGGTGAGCGACGTTCCCCACTTCGGCCGCTCGGCGGCGCCGGGATCGGGCGAGCGCGCCTTGCCCGACGGGCGCTCGACCGCACCGACCCAGGCGAACAGCGCGACCGTGGCCGCGTGCGTCTGCACCATCCCCGCCCTGAACCAGCCGGCGCCGTCGCGGTGCGCGGTCGGCTTGCTGCCGTCCCAGAAGCGCACGAAGAGCCCGCCGCGCTCCGCGCGCTTCTCGGCCTGGTCGGCGACCCGGCGGGCCCACTCGTACCAGGTCGGGTCGTGATCCTCCTGTCCGAGCTGGATGACGTAGCGCAGCAGGATCGTGTCGAACTGCGGCGCGTGGTTCGGGCTCTTGCCCTGCCACTTGTCGAAGCACGCGTTGGCGAGCTTGCGCGCCTTCTTGCACGCTCCCTTGTCGCCCTTCCGGCAGAGAGCGAGGTGCGCCCCGATCATCGCGCCCTCGACGTAGCTGAGAACCGGCTGCTCCTTCGTGGCGTACAGGCCGCGCTCGCTCTCGTTCGCGTGATGATTCGCCCAGCCGATGTACTTGCGGGCGCGCTTGCGGTACGCGGAGTTGCCGGTGTACTGGTAGAGCTCGGCCGCCAGCGCGCTGGC
>JAXDHW010000071.1:0-4507 GCA_034664365.1 Thermoleophilaceae bacterium | reverse complement strand
GCTCGCGCGCGGGGTAGACGTCGAGCACGCAGGCCGCGTCGGCGAGCGCCAGCGCCCGGCCGAACTCGCGCGCCAGGCGCTTCGTGCGCGAGTAGAGGTGCGGCTGGAAGCAGGCGATCAGCCGCCGCGGCGCGAGAGTGCGCGCGGCCTCGAGCGTGGCAGTCACCTCGGTGGGGTGATGGGCGTAGTCGTCGTAGACCACCGCGCCGCTCGCCGTGGTCCCGCGGTGCTCGAACCGCCGCGCGGCGCCCGGGAAGCTCCCGAGCGCGGCCGCCGCCTCTCCCGGCTCGACGCCCGCCGCGCGGCAGGCCGCGAGCGCGCCGAGGGCGTTCAGCACGTTGTGCTCGCCGGGCACCCGCAGCTCCACCTCCGCGCCCAGGGCGCCGAAGCGCGAGCCGCCGGCGCCGAGGCGCACGTCGGTGGCGGCGACGTCCCCCGCGCCGATCCCGTACGTCACGTCGGCGTCCACGCCGGCCCGCTGCCACGCGATGGTGGTGCCCGCCGCCGCGGTGAACTCCCGGAACGCGGCCTCGATCTCGCGCGGCGAGCGGTAGGTGGAGTGGTGGTCGAGCTCGACGTTGGTGACCACCGCCACCTCCGGCGCGAGCTTCAGGAACGACCTGTCGGACTCGTCCGCCTCGACCACGAGCCAGTCGCCGCCGCCCCAGTCGGCGTTGCGGCCGCTGGTGCGCAGCTCGCCCCCGATCAGGTACGCGGGCGCGCGGCCCGTGGCGAGCAGCACGTGGGCGACCATGCACGAGGTGGTGGTCTTTCCGTGCGTGCCGGCAACCGCGATGCACGGCTTGAGGCGCGCGACCTCCGCCAGCAGGTCGCTGCGGTGCAGCTTCCGCTCGGCCGCCGCGAGCTCCGGGTTGTCATCCGCGATCGCCGTCGAGAACACGACCTCCGCTCCCGCGGGCACGTTGGCCGCGTCGTGTCCGATCGCGGGCTCGACACCCTCCGCCCGAAGCGGCTCCATGTAGGGCGACTCGGCGCGGTCCGACCCCGTCACCTCGGCGCCGAGGGCGCGCGCGACCAGCGCGAGGCCGCTCATCCCCGCGCCGCCGATGCCCACGAAGTGCAGGCGCCTCCCGGTCCACGGAGCCGCGCTCATGCGATCGAGGCTATAGGCGACCCCGGGCGCACCGCGGCCTAGCGCTAGGGTCCTGGCGAGAAGCTACGAAAAGGAGTCCCCATGCCTTACGAGGTCCCAGACCTCCCGTACGACTACTCGGCGCTCGAGCCCCACATCGACGAGCAGACGATGCGGATCCACCACGACAAGCACCATCAGGCCTACGTGGACAAGGCGAACGCCGCGCTCGAAGGAACCGAATGGGCGGACAAGCCGGTCGACGAGGTCCTCCAGAACCTCGACCAGCTACCCGAGGACAAGCGCACCGCGGTACGCAACAACGCCGGTGGGCACTCGAACCACACGTTCTTCTGGCAGATCATGAGCCCCGACGGCGGCGGCGAGCCGAGCGGCGATCTCGCGAGCGCCATCGACGACGCGTTCGGCGGCCTCGACGACCTCAAGACCAAGGTCAACGACGCCGGCGTCGCCCGCTTCGGCAGTGGCTGGACGTGGCTCGTCCACGACGGTTCCGGCCTCGTGGTCACGAGCACCGCCAACCAGGACTCCCCGGTGAGCGACGGCCAGACGCCGCTGCTCGGCATCGACGTCTGGGAGCACGCCTACTACCTCAAGTACCAGAACAAGCGCCCGGACTACCTCGAGGCGTGGTGGAACGTGGTGAACTGGGACGAGGTGGCCAAGCGCCTCAGCGCCGCGAGCGGCTAGCGCGTATCGTTCCCCGCGTAGGCGGGGGCAACCGGATGACTGCGCTTGAACTAACTACAAGCGACCGCAAGGGCGGAGCGCGCATCGCGCTCAAGGGCGAGCTGGACATCGCCACGGCACCGCGGCTCGAGGAAGAGGCGCGGCGCCTCGAGACCGAGGGTCACAAGCTCCTCGTGATCGACCTCCGCGGCCTCGAGTTCATGGACTCGAGCGGGCTGCGCGCGCTGCTCGCCGCCGACACGCGGGCGCGCGAGCGCGGGGCACGCCTCGTGATCGTCCGCGGGGACGACCGGATCCAGCGCGTGCTTCGCATCACGCGCCTCGACGAGCGGCTCGAGATCGTCGACGACGACGAGACGCTGGCCGGCGCGGCGTAAGCGCGCGCCGCGCCGCTACGTGAAGTCCTCGGCGCGCCGTCCTAGGCGGAGGCGCGCTGCTGCTCGAAGGCCGCCGGCGACCAGCTCGGCTCGGCCGACTCCTCGGCGGGCGGCTGCTCCGGCTCGGTCTGGCGCTTCGCGAGCTCGGTGAGCGCCACCGACCCGGCGGCGCCCGCGACGAGTTGAGCGAGGGCCCACCCGGCGCCGGACTCCTCGGCCGTGGCCGCGGCGACCGCGCCGAGCAGGACGAGGTTGTACTCGTAGCCGCCATCCGTGGACCAGACGCCCTTCTCGAGGTGCGCATGGCGGATGGCCGAGATCATCGTGCCCGACAGCGCCGCGCCCGCGAGCGGGGTCGCGACGCCGGCGGCGAGCAGGAGTCCCCCGCCGGCCTCGGCGGCACCGGCCGCCACGGCGTTCCGCTTTCCGGGCTTCAGGCCCAGCTTCTCGAAGAACTGGCCGGTCGCCTCGGGCCCGTGCCCGCCGAACCAGCCGAACAGCTTCTGGGTACCGTGCCCGACGAACAGCGCCCCCACGAGGACGCGCAGCAGTTTCGTGAATGGGTTCATGGGTGGCCCGTACCCGGGGCGGGCCCGCGCCGAACGCGCGCTCGGCCTAGGCGTCGATCTCGAACCAGACGCGCGCGGGCTCGCCACGGTCGACGCCCCAGCGCGTCGCGAGCCGGTCGACGAGGTGCAGCCCCCAGCCGCCGGCGTCCGTCCGCGGCAGGTCGCGCGGCCGTGGGTCGAATCCGCCGCCGCGGTCGGTGACCTCGGCGCGGACCACGTCGTGGGCGACCGACACGGCCAGCCCGATCTTCGCGCCCCGCGGCGATCCCGAATGGCGCACAGCGTTCGTGACGATCTCGCTCAGCAGCAGGCGGACGTCATCCAGCAGGTCGTCGTTCGCCCGGCCCTCCAGGACTGCGACCGCCGCTCTGGCATCGGCCGCCGCGGCGGGCCCGACGTCGAGCTCGAGCTCGATCCGCGGCCCGAAGCGGCCATCCCCCTGCGCGCGGTGTCCGCCACCCGAGCGCGGGAACGGCGCGCGCCCGGTGAGGCTGCGGAACGGGATCACCTCACCCTCGCCCGCTGCATGTGCGAGCGGCTCGGGCAGCCGAGCTGTCTGCATCTCGGGTGGTCTCATGAGTCCTCCGGCGGGGTCGAGGGTCACAGTGCACCCCCCGGTCAAGCGAGTTATTCCCGGGTCCTGGCCGGGAAAACGTGGCGGGATCTTCGCTGCAACTCGCGGCGCTCACGAGCGCTCGGCGAGCCTGATCACCTCGGCCGCGATGCGGTCCGCGGCGCCCGGGCGGGCCAGTCGCCGCGCGGCCTCCCCCATCGCACTCAGGCGCTGCGGGTCGCCGAGCAGCCCGTCCACCTCGCGCCTCAGGTGGGGTCCGTCGAGCTCGGCATCGGGCACCACGACCGCGGCGCCCCCCTCCGCCATCCAGCGAGCGTTCTTCTCCTGATGACCGGCCGTCGCGTGCGGATACGGGACGAGGATCGCCGGCAGCCCGGCGGCCGCCAGCTCGAACACCGATCCGCCGGCCCGCGCGGCGACGAGGTCGGCCGCGGCGAGGGCGTCGGCGAACGGCTCCACGTACTCCACGAGCCGGTAGTGGGGCGGCGACCCGAGCGCCGCCAACCGCTCGCGCAGCTCCGGGAAGTCCCGCCTGCCGCTCGCGTGGAGGATCGAGCAGGGGGCCTCGGCGCCGAAGGCCTCGAGCGCCGCGAGGTTGAGCGTCCGCGCCCCGATCGAGCCGCCGAACACGAGCAGGCAATCGTCCGCGGCCGGAATGCCGAAGCGCTCGCGCGCCGTGGCGCGATCGGCGCTCCCCGTGCCCGCGGGCACGGGGCGGCCGGTGACCTCGTAGCGCTCGCCGTCGCGCCCCTCGAGCGAGAACGCCAGGAACACCCGCCGGGCGAGCGGCGCCAGGAGCCGATTGGCGACCCCGAGGTGGCTGTCGGCCTCGGTCAGGAAGAGCGGCAGCCGCAGGGATGCCGCGGCCAGTCCCACCGGTCCCGCCACGTATCCACCGCCGCCGAGCACCGCGTCGACGCCCATCTCGCGCAGCAGCCCGCGTGCCCGCCCGACGGCGGCCGCGGCCAGGCCGGCCGCACGCGCTGCCCGGAGCGGATTCGAGCGGTCGAGCCCGGCCACGCGCAGCGGGTGGAACGGGAAGCCGGCGGCGGGCACGAGCTCGGCCTCGGCGCGCTCGCCGCCGACGAACTCGACCTCGGCGCCCCTATCCCGCAGCGCGACGGCGATCGCCAGCGCGGGAACGACGTGACCCGCCGTTCCGCCGGCGGCTATCGCTATCCGC
>JAXDHW010000069.1:0-3774 GCA_034664365.1 Thermoleophilaceae bacterium | reverse complement strand
CGTTCTTCACGCGCTTGAAGTCGCCGAGCGGCGCGCCGACCCAACGGATCCGCCGGTGCGGCCCGATGGGCACGTTGAGCGGCGTCTGCGGCGCGGGGTTGAGGTTGGCCCACGCGACCTCGCCGAGCCCCTCCGCCGCCTCGCGCGCCTCGCGGAGCGCGCGGCCCGGGCGCTGCACCGCGCCGAGCGCGCGGCCCGCCGCGCCGAGCGGCGCCTTCACGAAGTCCTTCACGCCGTCGGCGATCAGCTCGGCCTGGGTCGGCTCCGGGCTCGGCGTCCACGGCTCGGGCTCGACCTCGCGCGGCACCGGCGAGAGGTCGAACAGCACGCTCGCCAGGTCGACGCCCGAGATCCCGTCGATCATCGAGTGGTGGGTCTTCGTGATCAGCGCGAAGCGCCCATCCGCGAGTCCCTGAACGAGCCACGTCTCCCACAGCGGCTTGGAGCGGTCGAGCCGCTGCGAGTAGATCCGCCCGGCGAGGTTGCGCAGCTGATCGATCTCCCCGGGGTGCGGCAGCGCCGTATGGCGGACGTGGTACTCGAGGTTGAAGCTCGGGTCGTCGACCCACACCGGCCGCCCGGCCTGGAAGCGCGGGAACGCGAGCTTCTGCCGGTAGCGCGGCACCATGTGGAGACGCGACTCGATGCCCTCGAGCACGTCCACGTAGTCAGGCGCGGGACCCTCGAACAGGAGGATCGAGCCGACGTGCATGTGCGACGAGCGGCCCTCCTGGACGAGGAACGACGCGTCGACTGCCGTGAGCCGGTCCTTGTGCTGGGGCGGCATGTGCTCAGCGTACCCTGAGCCGGTGCGCGCACGGTCCCTCGCCGCCACGGGCGCGGCGCTCGCGGTATCGGTCCTCCCGCTCGGCCTGAGCGGCTGCGGGAGCTCCCACTCGGCGCGCGATCGCTTCGACTCGACGGCCGCCATGCGCCTCGTGCGCATGCAGGTGGGCTACGGCCCGCGGCCGGCCGGATCGCCCGCGTCGCGCCGGCTCGCCGCGCGGCTTCGCGCGATGCTGCCGCGCGGTCGCTTCCAGGCGGTGCCGGGTGGCCTTCGCAACGTGATCGGCGTGGTCCCGGGGAAGGACCCGCGGCGCACCGTGGTGGTGGGCGCGCACTACGACACCAAGGACCTCCCCGGGTTCGTGGGCGCCATCGACAGCGCGTCGGGGACGGCGGTGGCCGTGCAGCTCGCGCGGACGCTCAGGCCGCGGGAGGCCAGGCCCACTGTGGTGTTCGCGCTCTTCGACGGCGAGGAGAGTCCCCGCGGCACGCCGGACACCGAGCCGGCGTTCGAGCGGCGCGGCCTGCGCGGCAGCAGGGTGGCCGCGCGCGCGTACAGCACCGCGGACGCGATGGTGCTCCTCGACTTCGTCGGCAACCGCCACCTGCGGCTGCCGCGCGAGCGCCTGTCGGACGTCCGGCTGTGGTCGCGGCTGCGAACCGCGGCGCGGCGGGCCGGTGTGGGCCGCGCGTTTCCGCCGCGCACCGCGGGACCCGTCTCCGACGACCACGTTCCGTTCCGCCGCGCCGGCGTGCCGGCGATCGACCTGATCGACTTCGACTTCCCCTGCTGGCACCGGGCCTGCGACGACCTGACGCAGGTGTCGGAGCGCGGTCTCGACGCCACCGGCGAGGCCGTGCTCGAGCTCCTCCTGTCCTCCTAGACTCCCTGTTGTGCCGCCCACCCCCGAGAGGCTCCTGCTGGCCGCCCCGCGCGGCTACTGCGCGGGCGTCGACCGCGCCGTGCAGACGGTCGAGCGCGCGCTCGAGCTCTACGGACCGCCCGTGTACGTGCGCAAGGAGATCGTCCACAACAAGCACGTGGTCGAGCAGCTGCGCGCACGCGGCGCCGTGTTCGTCGACCAGGAGACCGAGGTGCCGGAGGGCGAGACCGTGGTGTTCTCGGCCCACGGCGTCGCGCCGAGCGTGCACCGCAATGCCGAGACCCGCTCGCTGCGCACGATCGACGCCACCTGCCCGCTCGTCACCAAGGTGCACGTCGAGGCCAAGAAGTTCGCCGCACAGGGCTACACGATCGTTCTCATCGGCCACGCCGGCCACGAGGAGGTCGAGGGCACGATGGGGGAGGCGCCCGAGCACATCGTCCTGATCGAGACCGAGGCCGACGTCGACCGGCTCGAGGTCGGCGACCCGGACCGCGTGGCGTACATCTCGCAGACCACGCTGTCGGTCGACGAGACCACCGCGATCATCGCCCGCCTGCGCGAGCGCTTCCCGAACATCGTCGGGCCGCGCACCGACGACATCTGTTACGCCACCACCAACCGCCAGGCGGCTGTCCGCCAGATGGCGGGCGAGTGCGACCTCGTGCTCGTGATCGGGTCGCGCAACTCGTCGAACTCCAACCGCCTCGTGGAGGTGGCGCGCGACCACGGTGCCGAGTCGCACCTGATCGACAACGAGGCCCAGGTGCGCGAGGAGTGGCTCGAGGGCAAGCGCACGGTGGGCATCAGCTCCGGCGCGAGCGCGCCCGAGGAGCTGGTCCAGCGCCTCGTCGACTTCTTCCGCGCGCGTGGGACCGACGACGTGTCGGAGTTCGAGGTCGTCCAGGAGGACGTCCGGTTCATGCTCCCCAAGGAGATCCGCAAGGCCCTCGCCGGCGCGGCGTCGTAGTCGCCGCGCCGCCCCGTCAGCCGGGCGGCAGCGGCTCGAACTGGAACCCGTGGAGGCGCAGTCCCGCCTCCTCGGCCACGACGGTCCCGTCAGTCTCGTAGAGGCCCGGCTCGAGATCGCCGCCGGACAGCACGGCCCACGCGCCGCCGGCCCTGAAGCGCGCCGTGGCCGAGGCGCCCGCGTCCGCCGCCTCGATCCAGTCCTCGCCGTCCACCCAGTCGCGCACCAGGTCGAGACGCTCGCGCTCGGCCGGCAGGCTCACGTCCGCGGTCTGCGGCTCGAGCTCCACGCCGGGCGCGTCCTCGGGCCGCAGCGGCGCGAGCGGCGGCGGCGGGTCGACCTCGGGGTCGATCTCGCGCAGCGCGTCCTGGATCGCGAGCTCGGTGTCGGCGTACTCGCCCTCGCCCAGGTGGAAGTGCACGAGCACGCCGCGGCGGTCGAACAGGTAGCGCGCCGGCCAGCCGCGGTTGTCGTAGAGACGCCACACCGCGAAGTCGGGATCGAGCGCCACCGGGAACGGCACGGCCAGCCGCTCGACCGCGCGCTCCACCAGCTCGTGCTTGCGCCCGAACGAGTAGCCGGGCGAGTGCACCCCGATCACCTGGAGGCCCGCCTCCGCGTAGCGCTCGTGCCAGGCGCGCAGGTAGGGGAGCGTGCGCAGCGAGTTGACGCGCGCGAAGTCCCAGAACTCCACGAGCACGGCGTGACGCCCGATCAGGCGGTCCATTCGCATGAACGGCACGCCGAGCCAACCCGTTTGTGGCGGGAACTCGGGGGCGGGCAGCTCCAGCCCTTCGGGGGGACGCATCGGGGGCAGGATGGCACGCCGACCGGGGGTGCCCGCCCGCAACTTCAGGTGGTCGCGGACGTTCTAGAGGGTTAGAGTGAAACCCCCGTCCGCTCGTTCCGGGGGGCAGCGGACTCGCACGTACCCCTCAGAAGGAGGAGCTTTGCGCAAGCGCAGATATCTGATCGGAGCGGCCGTTCTGGCGGCGTCGCTCGTAGTGGTAGCGGTGGCGCTGGCCGTCACGACGCGGACCTACACCCAGAACTTCGCCACCAAGAACTTCACGACTGGCAAGG
Source organism: Thermoleophilaceae bacterium (assembly GCA_034664365.1). Lineage (GTDB taxonomy): Bacteria > Actinomycetota > Thermoleophilia > Solirubrobacterales > Thermoleophilaceae > AC-37. The sequence goes on along the minus strand of JAXDHW010000069.1, from coordinate 51 downwards.
TCACGGCGCCCGTGAAGAAGCCCGGCGTACTCGCCGGTACCTACTTCAAGG
>JAXDHW010000349.1:0-7030 GCA_034664365.1 Thermoleophilaceae bacterium | reverse complement strand
CACAGCACGTGCTTGCCTGCGCGCAGCGCGCCCTCGACCACGGCGGCGTGCGTCGCGGGCGGGGTCGCACACGCGACCGCGTCGAATGCGTCGGAGTCGGGCAGGTCCTCGACCCCGGCCGCCGCGTGGTGGCCGGCCCCGCCGGCACTCCGCGCGAGCGCCGCGGCGCGCTCGCCGTGGACATCGGCGACCGCCACCAGCTCGAAGCCGCCGTGCGCGCGCATGGCGGGCACATGGCGCGCCCCGGCCGCCCAGCCGGCGCCGAACAGGGCAAGGCGAACGGTCCGCACCCGGGGGAATCTACGATCGCCGGGCGATGCTGCCCCTTCTGGCCTGTCCCGGTTGCCGCGGCGAGCTCCGCTTCGAGACCTCGTCGGCCGAGTGCGCGGCCTGTGGCGCCCGCTATCCCCTCGACGGCGGCATCCCACTGCTCGTCGCGCATGAGATCGGCGCGCACGCGCGTGCCCAGGCCGCGGCGCACGACCACGTGAGCGCGCCCGAGCTCGAGATCGAGCGCCCGTGCGGCACGCCGTCGCTGTTCGGCTGGCTGGTGATGGAGCGCTTCCGGCGGAGCGTCGCCGGCCTGGAGGAACTGCTGGCGGGAGCCACCACCGCGGTCGTCTGCACCGGACCCGGCATGGACGCGGAGCTGCTCGCCCGGGCAGGCGCGCGAGCGCTCGCGCTCGACGTGTCGGCCGGGGCGCTCCGCCGCGCGCGCGAGCGCTTTCGCCGCCGCGCGATCGACGCCGCGTCCGCCGTCGCGCTCGCCGAGCGCCTCCCGTTGCGTGACGGCGCCGTCGAGATCGCGTATGTCCACGACGGGCTCCACCACCTCGAGGACCCGCTGGCCGGGCTGCGCGAGATGGCCCGCGTGGCGCGCCGTGCGGTGATCGTGAGCGAGCCCACCGACAGCCCCGTCACGCGTCTCGCCGTGCGCGCGGGCGTCGCGACGGACAGCGAGGACGCGGGCAACCGCGTCGGGCGCATCGACCCGCGCGCCGCGGCTCGCGAGCTCCGCGCCGCCGGCTTCACCGACGTGCGCACCAGCCGCTACGCGATGCACTACGACCCAGACGTCGGCCGCCTCGCCAGGTCCCTGTCGCGGCCGCGCCTCGCCCCGGCAGCACGGGCCGGCCTGCGCGCGCTCGCGGCAGCCGGCCGCCCGGTGGGCAACAAGGTCGTCATCCAAGCCATTAGCGGTACCGTGGCTTCGCGCGGATGAGCACGACGTCGAAGACAGAGGTCGATGCGCGCGGCGTGGCGGAGCTCCACGAGGCCCCCACGGTCTCGGTCGTCATCCCGTGCCTCAACGAGGCCGAGAGCATCGAGCGCTGCGTGCGCGACGCCGTGGACACCCTGGCGGACGCCGCGCTGCGCGGCGAGGTGATCGTGGTCGACAACGGCTCCGACGACGGCAGCGGCGCACTCGCCGCCGGGGCGGGCGCGCGCGTGGTGCAGGAGTCGCGCCGCGGCTACGGGAGCGCGTACCTCGCCGGGCTCGCGGCCGCGCGCGGCGAGCACATCGTGATGGCGGACGCCGACCTCACGTACGACTTCCGCGAGATCCCGCGCTTCGTGGACCAGCTCGTGCTCGGGGCGGACATGGTCGTCGGCAACCGGATGGAGAACATCCAGCCGGGCGCGATGCCGGCGCTGCACCGCTACGTGGGCAACCCCGTGCTCACCGGCATCCTCAACCTCTTCTTCAGGACGGGCGTGCGCGACGCCCACTGCGGGATGCGTGCGGTGCGGCGTGAGGCGCTCGACCGGCTCGGCCTGCGCGCGCTGGGGATGGAGTTCGCGTCGGAGATGATCGTGCGCGCGTCGAAGGCGGGCCTCGAGATCCGCGAGCTGCCGATCGAGTACCGGCAGCGCGGCGGCGAGTCCAAGCTCTCGCGCTTCCGCGACGGCTGGCGGCACCTGCGCTACCTGCTGGTGCACAGTCCCACGCACCTGTTCGTGATCCCCGGCGCGGCGCTGGTCGCGATCGGCACCGCGGCGGCGGCGACCGTCCTCGCACGCATCAACGTGCTCGGGCGCGAGTGGGACGTTCACACGCTTATCGCCGGCGCGCTGCTCGTGATCGTGGGGGTGCAGATTCTGGCGCTCGGCCTCTGCGCGCACGCCTACGGCACCTACTTCATGGACGAGCGCGACCCGTGGTTCGACCGCATGCGGGCGCGCTTCCGGCTCGAGCACGGGCTGCTGCTGGGTGGCGCGCTCACGCTCGCGGGCCTGGCGGTGGGCGGCGTGATCGTGGTCAGGTGGATCGACCGCGGCTTCGGGCGGTTGGCCGAGCAGCGCCTGGCGATCGTCGCGGCCACGCTCGTGATCGTCGGCGTGCAGGTCTTCTTCTCGTCGTTCCTCCTCAGCATCCTCGGGCTGCGCCGCTCCAGGTGAGCTCGCGCGCACGGCTCGTCCGCGCCGCGTTCCCCGGCGACCGGCGCGTGTGGCTGGCGGCCGCCGCCGTGACCTTCCTCGCGCTGATCGCCGTCCTCGTCTCGCTGCTCGTGCCGCGCGACTTCTACACCGGCACGAACAGCATCCGCACGCGCGCGTACGCGGCCGACCTCAGGGGCCAGACGCTCTGCACGGCGCCGCAGCGGATCCCGGCCGGCACCGGGCGGATCGAGCTCGAGCTCGGGGTCATCACGCCGCGCCCCCCGCTCGACCTGGAGCTGCGCGTTCCGGGACGCGCGCCGATCCGCTCGCACGCGCTCGGCCCGGCGACGCCGCACAAGCTCACCAAGACGGACTTCCCCGTCCCGGACGTCGCGGGCGGCCGCGACTTCGTGGACGGCACCGTCTGCCTCCGCGGGGGACCCCACCGCGTGGGGGTGGGGGGATCGCTCCGCCTCCAGAGGGGTGACCAGCATGCGACGCTCGGCGGGAGGCCGCTCGCGAACCGGATCGCGCTCTGGTTCCGCCCGCCGGCGGGCGAGAAGCGGAGCCTCGCGTCGCTCGGGCCGAAGATCCTCCTGCGCGCGGCGCTCTTCCGCCCCGGCTTCGTGGGTCGCTGGACGTACGCGGCCATCCTCCTGCTGCTGATGCCCGGCCTGATCTACGCCGGGCTGCGCCTGCTGGCGCTGGTGGCGGCGGGGGTCCAGCCGCGGATCGCGGTCCCGCTGGCCGTGGCCGCGATCGCGTTCGCGGGCGCGGCGGCGTGGTCGCTCGTCACGCCGTCGTTCAACGCGCCGGACGAGAGCGAGCACTTCGCCTACGCCCAGCACCTCGCGGAGACCGGCACGGCGCCCTCGGGCGACGGCGAGCAGCTGTCGTCGGAGGAGCGCACGGCGACCGACGCCCTGCGCCTGTTCTCGACGGTCGAGACGGGCGACGGCAAGCCGCCGTGGCTGCCGGTGGCCGAGACCATCTGGAGGGTGGACCGGTCGCACTTCCGTCCGGGTGAGAGCTCGCTCCGCCGGGACGACGGCGGCGGGACCGCGGTCGCCACGAGCGCGCATTCGCCGCTGTACTACTCGCTGCTCGTGCCGCCGTACGCGGCGGGATCCGGCGCCAGCATCTGGACGCGCCTGTGGCTGATGCGGCTCGTGTCGGCGCTGCTCGGCGCGGTCGTCGCCGGGTGCGCCGTGCTGGTGGTGCGCGAGATCGTGCCGCGGCGCCCCCTGCTCGCCGTCGCCGCGGGGCTGCTCGTGGCGTTCCAGCCGATGTTCTCGTTCATGTCCGGCGCGGTGAACAACGACTCCGGAGTGAATGCGGCCGCGGCGGTGCTCGTGTACCTGCTCGTCCGCGGGTTACGGCGTGGCCTCACGGTCCGGCTCGCCGCCGCGATCGGTGCGGCGATGGCGATCACGCCGCTCATGAAGGGCACGGGCTTCGCGCTCTACCCCGCCGCGATCGTCGCGGTCGGCGCGATGCTCTGGCGCGCGCGGGGCTCGCGCGCATGGGCGCGGCCGGCCGCCGCGCTGGCCGGCACCGCGGCCGGAATCTTCGCCGTCTGGGCCGCCGTCGGGCCGGCCTTCCACCGCGGCGCGATCACCACCCCCGGCGGGCGCGCCCCGGGGGCGGGCGGGGCGCTGCACGACCCGCTCGGACTGGCCGCCTACCTCTGGCAGGTGTTCCTGCCAAAGCTCTCGTTCATGACCGACGGCTGGACGAGCACCGACTTCCCGGGCTTCCAGATCTGGGTCGTGCGCGGCTTCGGCGCCTTCGGCTGGTACGCGATGACCTTCGCCGACTGGGTCTACTTCGTGATCCTCGCCGTGATGATCGGCGTCGCCGTGATGGCGGTGCTCGCGCTCCGCCAGCGGCGCGCGGCCGCCCGCGGCCTCGCCGTTCCGCTCGCCGTGCTCGCGCTCGCCGTGATCGGCGTAATCGGCGGCGTGCACGCCTACTACTTCGGGGAGTCGCCCAACTACGGCGTGATCCCCGAGCAGGGCCGCTACGCGTTCCCGGCGATCACGGCTCTCGCCGCGATCGTCGTCGGCAGCCTGCTGGCCCTGCCGCGCGGCTGGCGCGTCCCCGCCGTGGCGTGCCTCGTCGCGGCGATGATGTGGCTCGACTACGCGGGGCAGCTCACCGCGCTCGCCCGCTTCTACTCGTAGATTGGACGCGATGCGACGCCGACTCGAGGCGCTGCGCGCGTTCCTCGTCGACACGTTCGGCGGGCTTCCGCGGCGGGCGTGGCTCACCATCAAGCACCGCGGGGTGCGGCAGTTCGTGCTGCGCGTGGTCACGTTCCCATTCCGACTGACTCCGTGGGCGGACCGCCTCGTGCCCGACCGCGCGCCGCCCACCGGGAGCACCGTGGCGCGCGCCTGGTACCGGAAGAGCTGGCGCCCGGTGACGATCGTGATCCCGAGCTACGGCCCGCCCGAGACCGCGCTCGAGGCGGTGCGCTCGCTGCGCCGCACCTGCGACCCGAAGCGCGTGCGGATCGTGGTCGTGGACGACGCCAGCCCGGCGCCGCACCCCGAGCATCTCCGGGCGGCTCTCGAGGGGAAGGCGGACGTGATCCTGGCGGAGGAGAACGCCGGTTTCGCCGCCAACGTCAACCGCGGCATCCGCGCGGCCGACCCGAGCCACGACGTGGTCGTGCTCAACAGCGACGTGGTGGCGCTCCACGGCTGGCTCGAGGCGCTCCAGCACGCCGCCTACGGCGCCGACGACGTGGCGATCGTCGGGCCCAAGCTCCTCTACCCCGACCGCACGATCCAGTCCGCGGGCAGCTACCGGAACATGGACGCGCCGGTGTGGTTCGACCACCGCTACCGCTTCAGGGGAGCGGGCCACGGCCCGGCCAACCTCGGCGGCGCGACGCTTGCGATCACCGGCGCCTGCCTGTACGTGACGCGCGCGGCCCTCGACCGGATCGGCCTGCTCGACGAGCGCTACCCGATGGCCTACGAGGACGTGGACTGGTGTCTCCGCGCGTGGGACGCCGGGATGCTCGTGCTCTACGACCCGCGCTCGACGCTGATCCACCACGAGGCCAAGACGCGCGGCACCGAGCAGGGCGAGCGCGAGCTCGAGTCCCAGCGGCTGTTCTGGGAGCGCTGGGGCGACTGGTTCGACGCGCGCGACGTGCGCACGGCGGAGGGCCGTCTCAGGGTCGTGTACGTGACCGAGGACACCGGCGTGGGCGGGGGTCACCGGGTGGTGTTCGAGCATCTCAACGGCCTGGCCGCGCGCGGCCACGAGTGCGAGCTCTACTCACTCGGGCCGGACCCCGACTGGTTCGACCTCCAGGTGCCGGTGCGGACCTTCGACGACTACTCCGAGCTGCTCGGGGCGCTGTCGGAGGTGGACGCGATCAAGGTCGCCACCTGGTGGAACACCGCCGCGCCCGTGTGGTGGTCGTCGGTGCGGCGCGGCATCCCCGTCTACTTCGTGCAGGACATCGAGACCTCGTACTACCCCGGCCAGCCGCACATGCACGCGGCGGTGCTCGACAGCTACCGCGAGGAGTTTCGCTACCTCACGACGTCGGAGTGGGTGGCCGAGCGCCTGCGCGAGCTCCACGTGGCGCCGACCAAGGTCCCGCCCGGCGTCAACCGCGAGACCTTCCACGACCTCGGTATCGCGCGGGAGGAGAACGTGCTGCTCTCGCTCGCCCGCACCAACCCGCTGAAGAACTTCGACCTGACCGCGGACGCCTGGCGAGCGATGGGCGAGGGCCGGCCCGAGCTGTGGCTGTTCGGTATCGAGCCCGAGCTGGCCGAGCCGCTGGGCGCGCGCCACTTCACCGCGCCGAGCGACGCGGAGGTCAACGAGCTGTACAACCGGGCCACGGTCTTCGTGCAGACCTCGCGCCACGAGGGTTTCTGCCTGCCGCTGCTCGAGGCGATGGCGGCCGGCGTCCCGACGGTCTGCACCGACGCCCACGGCAACCGCGACTTCTGCCGCGACGGCGAGAACTGCCTGATCGTCGAGGACGACCCGGACTCGGTGCGCGCCGCGCTCGAGCGCCTGTTCGGCGACCCGGAGCTCAGGGCGCGGCTGTCTGAGGAGGGCAGGCGGACGGCGGCGGCGTACGCGTGGGACGAGCGCCGCGTGGACGAGCTCGAGCGCTTCTTCGAATCGGTCGCACCGGCGCCCGCACCGGCCCGCGCGTGAGGGTCTGCCTCCTCGTCCCCGAGCTCGGCCGCTCCGGCGGGGCGCAGACCATTCGCTCGCTCGTACGCACGCTCGACGAGCACGAGGGGATCGAGGTCGACGTGCTGGTCACCGATCCGCGGGCCGCGGGGCGCTCGGAGCTGCCGGACGGCGGCCCCGAGTACGACGTCGCCGTGGCCACCTGGTGGGAGACCGCGGCCGACCTCTGGCGCGTTCGGGCCGCGCGCCGCGCCGTGCTGCTCCAGAGCGTGGAGAGCCGCTTCTACGAGGAGCGCCACTTCGTGGAGCGGCTCGCGGCGGAGGAGGTGCTCGCGCTGCCGGTGGCGTTCCTGCCGATCGCACGCTGGATGTGCGACGTGCTCGCCGAGCTGCGCCCGGACGCCCGCTGTGAGCTGGTGCCGCCCGGCATCGACAAGGCCGTCTTCGCGCCACGGGAGCGCCGGCCGCGCGAGGG
>JAXDHW010000336.1:0-4287 GCA_034664365.1 Thermoleophilaceae bacterium | reverse complement strand
CGTCGCGACGAGCGTCACGGCCGTTCCCGCGTGTGCGACGACCGCGACGCCGGCGGGCAAGGTGCGGCGCGGCGCACCCGCGAGCGACACGTCGAGCACCGCGGCGATGTCGGGGCGGGCGGGTGGCGCCGCCGAGGGGACGGCCGGGCCCGGCGCCGGCTGGTTCTCGGCCTCCGACGCCCGCTCGAACGTCTCCCAGGCGATGAAGTGCCCGTTCGGACAGAAGTCGTGATCGGGCGCCACCGGTGCGCGACAGGTGTCGCACGCGCGGGTGTCGACGCCGTTCGTCATGCCCTCCCCGGGCCCGCCGCCGGGCCCGGCTCCGGCTGCGCAGCGAGCTCGACGACCCGGCACGAGACGTGCGCGGGACGCTGGTCGCCGATGAGGCGGTGGAGCACGCGGAGCTGCTGCTCGTCGAGGGCGTTGGGCACGGTGATCACGAGCTCGGGCGCGGGCGCCGCGGGCCGTTCGGCGGGGTCGTCGCCGATCGTCGTCGTCGCGCTGTGCTCGGCGCCGATCCGCGCCAGCGGGATCGCCACCGGGAAGGTCAGGTCGAGCGCGCGCTGCAGACCGGCGAGCGTCCCGCGCGAGCGGTTGAGCTCCATCGCGTCGTTGACGCGGGCGCGCTGGATGTCGAGCGCCAGCTCGCGGTCGGGGCGCATGCCCAGCCACTGCGTCAGCGCGACCACCCAGTCGATCTCGGTGACTGCCGGGTCGAGGTGGGCGGCGAGGTTGTCGAGCTGCAGGACGATCGGGTCCAGCACCTCCTCCAGCGCGCTGGCCCAGCGCTCGATCAGCGGCGGCCCGATCGTCGAACGGTCGCGGTAGACGGGCGGCAGCGCGTCGCGCAGGTAGGCGCGGCGCGACGCCGCCGCCGGCTGCTCGGACTCCGGCAGGACGTCAGGCGCCGCCGGCTCGGCCGGGACGACCGCCATCAGCGCCTCGCCTGGATCGCGCGGACCTGGTGCTCGCCGGAGACGATCAGCTCGGACGGGCGGATCTCGAGGCGGCGATCGAACGGCTTCGGGCTCGGCCGGGTGGCCGGCGTGCCGGGGAGCAGCTCGGTCTCGTAGGCGCGCAGCCCGATGATCGAGCGGACGTCGGGCACCGCGCGAACGATCGGATGCAGCTCGCCCACGGTCAGGCGGCGGCCCCACTCCCAGCCCATGTCGTCCTCCTCGTCGGTGGGGTCGCCCCCGACGATCGGGTTGAGGTACCGGTACAGCGCGGCACGGACGTCCGCCTCGACGCGGCTGAGCACGGCCGCCGGCTCGGCCTCGACCTCGGCGACGACGGTCACCCCGCGCAGCGACACCGGCGTGAGGTGGATGCTCGTGCCGATCGGGCTGCGGTCGGAGAGGTACTTCGCCGTCGTCTGCAGCAGCGTCGGCGACGGTGAGAGCTCGCCGAGCGAGAGGAAGCGGACGTGATCGCCGGACGGCCTGGGCAGCACGCGGATGGGGATCGCGGCACCCGGGTCGGGCTGCTCGCAGCGCACGCGTGCGACGGCGCTCGAGGCGCGGGTGCCGAGCAGCTCGTAGTCGGCGGCGGTGATCGCCCGGTAGCGGGTGCGCAGCTCGCGCGCCGCGCGCTGTCGCGTCCGGGCGATGTCCTCGAGGCCGATGCCGCCGGTCGCCGGCGTGGGGTTCGTGACCGAGGTCACGCCCGGGATCGGCGTGCGCAGGACGACGAGCGAGCCCGCCGGGACGTTGCCGTCGTAGCCCCCGCCGTAGTGGTAGCGGCTCATCCGCAAAAGCGCTCCGGCGGGCGGGACCATCCCGCATTGCCGCCACGCCTCGAGCGCGGGGAGGTCGTCCTCGTCGATCGTCGGATCGGTGACCGGCGGCGCCACGCGCGGGACGCGGATCGACGGGCCGAGCCGGACCTCCCCGGTGGCGGCGTCGTAGACGTAGTGCGGGCTGGACTTGTTGCTCTCCGCGAACGAGTCGACCCGCTCCCACATCTTCCACCGGTTGGTCCTCGGATCGTTGACCTCCAGGCCCTCGTCGTCCTCCAGCGGGAGCGTCGGCGTGCGCAGGACGTGGAAGCTCTGATACGGCGTCCCGTCGCTCGTGCCGATCGTCTCGAGCTCGACCGCCGAGGAGTGCTCGGCCTCGACGACCACACCGACCGCCGCCATCGAGATCTGGTCGATCTCCGGCGAGCCCAGGTAGCCCGGCGGGTCCGGCAGCCGGCAGCGCAGCCAGTACAGGTTCAGGCCGCCGACCACGGTGCGCGCGCAGGAGCGCGGAAGCTGCAGATCGACGAAGCTCGTCCCGAGGTTGAAGCCGCCGCTCGTGTCCCGCAGCACCTCGACCGCGCCCCACGTGCCGCCGAGCCGCGGCGACGCCTCCCAGATCCACGGCGGCTCGCCGGGCCGGATCGCCGCGCCGAAGGCGACGGCGGGCGCGACCGCCACGCGCACCACGAGCCCGCCGAGCGGCGTCGAGCTCCCGAGGTAGAGCGCGTCGTCGCTCGCGGGCGGGCTGGCGAACACGACGCGGCCGGCGCCCGTCGGAAACGCCGTGCCGCGCTCCGCCGGCACGAGCACGACCTCGCCGCCGCGCGCGAGCGCCATCGCCTCCAGCGCGAGCTGCGCGATCGCGGTGTCACGCGCGACCCGGAAGACCACCGCGTCGTGCGAGTCGTCTGCTTTCGTCGTGACCTCGGTGACGTGCGCCGGGATCCTGACCGCCGCGGGCGGGGGCTCGTTGAGCATGAAGCGCAGCGAGACCCGCGCGGCCGCGGGCGGGACGCGCTGGACCTCGAGCAGGTTCAGCAGCGCGATCTGGATGTTCTCGGGGATGCGGTTGACCCGGTAGAGCAGGATCTCCGTCATCCACGCGAACAGCTCGATGAGCGTGATGCCGGGGTCCGAGACGTTGTGCTCGGTCCACTCCGGGCAGGTCTTGGCGATCAGCGTGCGCGCCTCGGAGACGAGCGACTGGAAGTCGCGGTCGTCGAGCTTGAGCTGTGGGAGCGTCACGACGCCGCCTCCGCGGGCACGAGGTAGAACGGGTAGATCAGGTTGCGCGGCGAGCTCGACGTCCGCAGCTCGTAGCCGATGTCGACGAGCAGCATCCCCTGCTCCTGCACGGCCTCGTCGAACGTGATGCTCATGACGGTGATCCTCGGCTCCCAGCGGTCCAGCGCGCGCCGGATCGCGCGCTCCATGTGGCCGAGCGTCGCCTCGTCGGCGTTGTCGAAGACGAACTCGTGGATGGCGCAGCCGAACTCCGGGCGCATCGGGCGGTCGCCCGGTGCGGTCGACAGGATGATGCGGATCGCCTGCTCGACGTCCTGCTCGCCGGACGCCGTCGCGACCTGGCCGCGGCCGTCGCCGCGAAACGGGAACCCGACGCCGGTGCCCAGGAGCTCGTGCGCGCGCACCTCGGTCATCCGAGCATCACGGTCGCCCCGGAGATCTGGACCATCCCCGACCCGCTGACCTTGACCGACGTGCCGCTGATCGTGATGACCTGGCCGCTGATCGTGACCTCGCCGCTGGCGTCGAGCGCGAGCTTCGTGCCGCCGGAGAGCGTCATCTGCGTCTGCGCGCTGATCGCCGCCTCGGTGCCGGCCGACGCCGTGAGCTTCGTGGCGCCGGTCAGCGTGAGGTCGCCCTTGGAGTCGACCGTCACGTTCCCAGGAGCGCCCTCGCCGCCGGGCTTGGTGGTCAGCAGGGCGTCGCCGTCCGAGGACAGCGTCATGCCGCCGGTCGCGCTGACCGTCACGTCCTTGTCGCTGTGCGCCGAGAACGTCCCGTCGGTCGTCGCGAGCGTGGCCGGCTTGGCGGTGCCGTTGTAGACGGAGCCGAGCACGTATGGATGTTGCTCGCTGCCGTGCTCGAACGCGACGAGCACCTCGTCGCCGACGAGCGGGACGGCGACGATCCCGCGCCCCGGCCCGGCGCCCGGGATCACGAGGCGCGCCCACCAGCCCTCGGTGGCGTCGTCGAGCGCCGGGTACTTGACGCGGACACGACCGAGCTCGTCGGGATCCTGGTTGTTCGTCACGATCCCGACGACGATCCGGTGCAGCCAGCCGCTCTCGCGACCATCGGACCTCGCGCTCGTGAGCCCCAGCAGCGAGCGATCCTCGCGGCCGGCGATCGTGAAGAACGTGTCGTAGCCGGTCTCGGCGCGCAACACGTGGCGCACTCCGCTGAGCGCGTAGGTTCCCGAGAACGATGTGCCGACACCGCTGATGCGCACCGTGCCGCCGGGGGCGAGCGACGGCATCCCGTCCACGCGGCCCTCCCCCTCGACGTACATGTTCGCCATGCGC
>JAXDHW010000330.1:0-3845 GCA_034664365.1 Thermoleophilaceae bacterium | reverse complement strand
GCGCGCGGCCGGCGGCGGGTGGTCGAGATCGGCACGGGCACGGCGTGGACGACGGCGGCGCTCGCGCTCGCCGACGGGGAGCGGCGGGTGTTGAGCTTCGACCCCAAGGTGTGGCCGGAGCGCGAGGGCTACCTGCGGCTTGCGGGGCGCGACGCGACCGCGCGGATCGAGCTGGTCGAGGGCGGCGGCGAGAACGGGCCGCCGGCCGGGCGGGACTTCGAGCCGGACATGCTGTTCGTCGACGGCTCGCACGAGCGCGACCTGACGATCAGGACGGTCGAGAGCTGGCGGCCGGTGCTGGCCGCCGGCGCGATCGTCGCGTTCCACGATTACGAGAACCCGAAGTACCCGGGCGTGAGCGAGGCGATCCGCGCGCTGGGCCTCGACGGTGAGGCGGTCGGCGACGTGTTCGTCTGGCAGTCGGGCTAGCCCCCCCGATCCTCGGTGGGGTGCTGCTTGCACTCACCCCCAGGGCCGTCGAGAAGGTGCAGGGCTTCCGCGCGGGCGTCGAGGACGCGGACGCCCAGGCGATGTGGATCGAGGTGACCGGCGTCCATCGCGGCGAGTTCACCTACGACCTGTCGCTCAAGCCGCTCGCGGCGGCCGGGCCCGACGACACCGTCGAGCGAATCGACGACCTGCCGGTGGTGGTCCCGGCGGGCGACGTCGAGGCGCTGCGCGACGCGCTCGTCGACTGGTCCGACGACCTGATGCGCGGCGGGCTCGTGGTGACCAACCCGAACAAGCCGAGCCCCGTCGTGGAGACGCCCACGGCCGAGGGTCTCGAGGGCGACGTGGCCGAGCGCGTGGCCCAGGTCCTCGAACAGCACATCAATCCCGCGATCGCCATGCACGGCGGGATGGCGCAGCTCGTGGGTGTCGAGGGCGACACCGCCTTCGTCCGTCTCGGGGGCGGCTGTCAGGGCTGCGGCATGGCGGGCGTGACGCTCGACCAGGGCATCGAGTCGGCGATCGTCGGCGCGGTTCCCGAGGTCAGCCGCGTGGTCGACGTGACCGACCACGCGTCTGGCGAGAACCCGTACTACGAGCCGGCTGCCTCCTAGCGCCCGCTAGCTCGTCGTCCGGTCCATGCGCGGATCGGTCACCGGCTCGCCCTCCGCGGCGATCACGTGCAGGGCCGAGTTGACGAGGGCAAGGTGCGTGAACGCGTGCGGGAAGTTGCCGAGGTGGCGCCCGGAGTCCGGGTCGAGGTGCTCGGCGTAGAGGCCGAGCGGGCTCGCCAGGGCCAGCAGGCGCTCGCACATCTCGCGCGCGCGCTCGACCTCGCCGATCTCGGCCAGCGCCGAGACGAGCCAGAACGAACACACCGTGAAGGTCTCGCCCTCGACGGCGAAGTCGGGGTCGTCCGGGCGCATGCGGAGCACGAGCCCGTCCTCGACGAGCTCGGCGGCGATCGCCTCGACCGTGGCGACGATGCGCTCGTCGTCGGAGGGCAGGAAGCGGACGAGCGGCAGTAGCAGCAGCGACGCGTCGAGGGCGTCGGTCTCGTAGTGCTGGCGGAACACCCCCCGCTCGCTGACGCCCTTCGCGCAGACGTCCTCCTTGATCTCGCCGGCGACGCGGTCCCACTCCTCCGCCAGGTCGTGCTCCTCGCGCACCTCGGCGAGGCGGGCGCCGCGATCGGCCGCGACCCAGCACATCACCTTCGACGACACGTAGTGCCTGGGCTCGCCGCGAATCGCCCAGATGCCCTGGTCCGGCTCACCCCAGTGCTCGACGGCGAGCTCGGCCTGCCGGCGGACCATCGGCCAGATCCGCTCCGGGAGCTTGTCGCGCGACTTGGCGTGGAGGTAGGCGGCGTCGAGGAGCGCGCCCCAGATGTCGTGCTGCTCGTAGCGGTAGGCCTCGTTGCCGACGCGGACCGGCCGTGAGTTCGCGTATCCGGAGAGGTGGTCGAGCGTGGTCTCGTCGAGCTCGCGCTGGCCGCCCACGCCGTAGATGTTCTGGAGGCGCCCATCGTCGTCGCCCGAGAGCTCGGCGAGGAAGTAGAAGTGGTCGTCGGCCTCCCAGTCGAAGCCGAGCGCGTACGAGCCCCAGAGTGCGAAGGCCGCATCGCGGACGAAGTTGTTGCGGTAGTCGTAGTTGCGCTTGCCGCCGGGGACGCGTGGCAGCGACGTCGTCGCGGCGGCCGCGATCGCGCCGGTCGGTGCGTACGTGAGGCCGCGGAGGGTGAGGGCCGAGCGCTCGAGCTGAGCGCGCCAGGGATGGTCGGGGAACTCGCCGTGCGACAGCCACTCGCGCCAGTAGTCGTTGGTCCGGTCCATACGCTCGAACGCCTCGTGGAAGTTCTGGGGCCCGCCGTGCTCGGACCACGAGAGGGAGACGAAGGCGGTCTCGCCGACGTTGAGCGTCGTGCGCGCGCTACCGCGCGGGCCCTCGAAGCCGACGTTGAGGTTGGTGTCGAGCTGGAGCTCGACCGGCGAGTCCTTGCCGCCCGTCGCGACGGCGTGGTGGTAGTCCGAGCCCTCGTAGGTCCACTCGGCGGCGATGCGCCCGTAGTCGAAGACCGGCTCGCACTCGAGCGTGAGCTCCACGGACCCCTGCGCGCAGCGGGCCGTGCGCACGAGCACGTGGTCGGCCTCCCAGTCCGAGGGCGGCCGGTGCTGCCGGTGCGCGCGCTCCTCGACGTGGTGCCACGGGCCGACCGTCAGGGCGTCGCGCACGACGAGCCAGCCGGTGCGTGTCTTCCAGGTGGTCTCGAGGACCATGCTCCCGGGCAGGTAGCGGCGGGCGGCGGGCACCTGCACGTCCGAGGGGCCGAGCCGGAAGCGCCCGGCGTCGCGGTCGAGGATCGCCGCCAGGACGCTCGGCGAGTCGAACTGCGGGAGGCAGAGCCACTCCACGTTGCCGCTCGGCGCCACCAGCGCGGCGACCTCGCCGTCCGACAGGAAGGCGTAGTCGGCGATCGGCGGGAAGGCCCCGCGGGCGTGGAGCGTCGGGTTACGGATCGCGCGAGCTTACTTGTCGGCGTCGCGCCAGAACGTCGACTTCTTGTGTGCGCCGCGCCAGTTGAGCCCGATGTGGATGTGGTTGCGGTGTGCGGTGGTGTCGTCCACGTGGCGGCGGTGGCCGTCGGAGTCGAAGCAGGCCGAGTAGCGCCGCATCCCGCCGTCGCCCGCCCACCACGCATGGCAGTTCCAGATCAGCTCCTGGATTCCCATCCGTCGGGCGAGGGCGTGGTTGTTGCCGACCTTGTCGCGCGCGAGGAAGAGGGCGATCAGTCGCTTGGCGGCACGCTTCTGCGAGGCGTCGTGGACGTCGAGGTGCCAGTCGATGGCGCGCCCCTCCGAGTGGAGGCTGTAGCTCGAGGAGGAGAGCTTCTCGCAGCGCATGATCCCCCAGAACGAGCCGGCGGCATGGTGCTCGAGCCAGTGCTGGAGGGCGAGCGTGCCCTTCTGCGGGTGGTCCAGGCACTTGTGGGCGTAGTCGTAGCGGTAGGCGTCGATCGGCTGGTCGGCGAAGCGATCGGCGGGGTTCTTGGCGGCCTGCGCGAGTGCCGGCAACAGCGCAAGCGCGATCAGGCAGAGGGAGGGGACGAGGCGGCGGCGCATCCCTACCTAGATCGGCAGGGGCGCCCGCGGCCTTGCGCGCGTGCTGTGTCCGGGAGCGGGCACGGCGACGAATTCGCGGTACCGCAGCCGCGGCTCACCACCGGCTGCGGCGAAGTACTCGAGCTGGCGCCCGACGTCGAGGATGGGAGACTCCTCGGCCCGGAGCGTCGCGCCGTGGCTCGACCAGGGATAGTCGTCCGGTGTGACGCAGTAGTTGGCCTCGACCGGGTTGAGCGCGTCGTAACGGATCACCGTCCACAGGTGCGGATCCGA